>CAIPNE010000082.1 GCA_903866355.1 uncultured Gammaproteobacteria bacterium | reverse complement strand
CCGACAGCCGCCGAGGTTTTGGACCCGCTGCTTATTCGTTACGTGGAATCCTTGGTGTACCAGCGACTGGTCGAAAATATTGCCTGCGAACAGGCGGCGCGAATGGTGGCGATGAAAAGCGCATCAGATAACGCGAGCAAACTCATTAAAGAGTTGCAGCTCATTTACAACAAGGCTAGGCAGGCGGCGATTACGCAAGAACTCGCCGAAATCGTCAGCGGCGCGGCGGCTGTTTAAGCCCCAACTGCCCAGAATCCAGTATTCCCAGAGGAACCGAAGCATGAGTGGCTCCATCTCGCAAATTATCGGCGCGGTCATCGACGTCAAGTTCCCGACCAGCGAAGTACCCAAAATCTACGACGCCTTGAAACTTCAAGGTGCACCCACAACGCTGGAAGTGCAGCAGCAATTAGGCGATGGCGTGGTGCGAACCATTGCGCTGGGTTCTACCGACGGCCTGCGTCGCGGCATGGTGGTTGATAACACCGGCGCGCCGATCATGGTGCCCGTTGGCCAAAAAACTTTGGGCCGGATCATGAACGTGCTGGGTGAGCCTATCGACGAGGCGGGTCCCATGGACACCACCGAGATGATGTCCATCCATCGGGCGGCGCCCGCGTTTACCGAGCTCTCGCCAGCCACCGAGCTGCTGGAAACTGGCATCAAGGTTATCGATTTAATCTGCCCGTTTGCCAAGGGCGGCAAAGTCGGGCTGTTCGGTGGTGCCGGTGTGGGCAAGACCGTCAACATGATGGAACTCATCCGCAATATCGCCATTGAACACAGTGGTTTTTCGGTATTTGCAGGGGTGGGCGAACGTACTCGTGAAGGCAACGACTTTTATCACGAGATGAAAGACTCCAACGTGCTCGACAAGGTTTCCTTGGTGTACGGCCAAATGAACGAGCCGCCGGGCAACCGCCTGCGGGTGGCTTTGACGGGGCTTACGTTGGCAGAGAAATTCCGCGACGAAGGTCGTGACGTGTTGTTCTTCGTGGACAATATTTATCGCTTTACGCTGGCCGGCACGGAAGTGTCGGCGCTGCTGGGCCGGATGCCGTCAGCGGTGGGCTATCAGCCGACCCTGGCCGAGGAAATGGGCCGTTTGCAGGAACGCATTACCTCCACCCGCACGGGCTCCATTACGTCGATTCAGGCCGTTTATGTGCCAGCCGACGACTTGACCGATCCTTCGCCTGCAACGACTTTCGCGCATTTGGATGCCACCGTGGTGTTGTCGCGCCAGATTGCAGAACTAGGTATCTATCCCGCTGTTGATCCGCTGGATTCGACCAGCCGTCAGTTGGATCCTCTGGTGGTTGGCCAAGACCATTACGACACCGCTCGTTCGGTGCAGGGTACGCTTCAGCGCTACAAAGAATTGCGCGACATCATCGCCATTCTGGGCATGGACGAACTCTCTGAGGAAGACCGCTTGTCGGTATCTCGGGCCCGCAAAATTCAGCGTTTTCTGTCCCAGCCCTACTTCGTGGCCGAGGTATTTACCGGCGCCAAGGGCCGCTATGTGCCGCTGAAAGAAACCATTCGCGGCTTTAAGGCCATTGTGGCGGGCGAATATGACCACTTGCCGGAGCAGGCGTTTTACATGGTGGGAACGATTGAAGACGCCGTCGAAAAAGCTAAAACGCTGTAAGTAAGGCGCAACGAACCCATGGCAACAATGCACGTCGAGATAGTTAGCGCTGAGCGCGAAATTTTCGCAGGGGAAGCCGAGATGGTGGTCGCGCCCGGCATCCTCGGCGAGGTGGGCATTTTGCCCGGGCATGTGGCGTTATTGACGCAACTACGTCCCGGGGAGGTTCGCGTGCAGCTAGCAGGCGGCGAACATCAAGCCTTTTATGTGTCCGGCGGCATACTGGAAGTCCAGCCTAAAGTAGTCACCGTGCTTTCCGACACCGTTATCCGGGCGCAAGACTTGGACGAGGCGGCGGTGCTGAAAGCCCGCCAAGACGCGGAAGAAGTGCTCGCGGGACGCAGCGACAAACTGGATTTCGCCAAGGCGCAGGCAGAGTTTGCCGAACTTGCCGCGCAGTTACAGACCATTCAGCGACTACGGCGTCGCGGCAGCTAGGCTTTGCGCGGACGCCTGAACAGGCGTCCCGAGCCTACGCGCGGCACTGGCCTTCGGGGCAGTCCGCGCGCACCACCCGGCACTCGCTCAGAGCGCAATACGGGCCTAAGATTCCCCCACTAAACAGCCTCGGGTGACGTTCTTATGAGCGCAGCGATTTGTATCTTGGCAGCCGGCAAGGGGCAGCGCATGTGCTCTGATCTGCCCAAAGTACTGCACGACATCGGTGGGCGGGCGCTGGTGGCGCACGTTCTCGATACCGCCGCGCGCGTGAGCGACAGCCAACCAGTGGTCGTTTGTGGCCACGGCGGTGATTTGTTGCGTGCGGCACTCGCGAGTTATGACATTGCGTGGGTGGAACAGCGCGAGCAGCTGGGCACCGGTCACGCCGTAGCGCAGGCGCTACCGCTGCTCCCGGCGGCGCGCATCGTCCTCATTTTATACGGCGATGTTCCCTTGCTCAGTGTTAACACGCTCTTGCGCTTGCTAAGTGCTGCGCAGGAAACCGGCTTTGCGCTGCTCACCGCCACCCTAGCGGACGCGAGCGGCTATGGGCGGATTGTTCGGGGTGCGGGCGGCGAAATTCTCCGCATTGTTGAGCAAAAGGACGCCACTCCCGAGGAACTTGCGCTGGGCGAATTTAACACCGGCGTGATGGCGGTCAGTGGCGCGTACCTGCACCGTTGGTTGCCGACTTTGGCGAACAATAACTCGCAAGGCGAGTATTACCTCACGGATTGCGTGGCGCGGGCGGTGGCCGAGGGCATTCGCGTGGTGGGGGTAAGCACCCTCGATGTACTTGAGGTGACCGGCGTTAACGACCGCGTCCAGCTTGCCAGCCTCGAACGCGCCTACCAGCGCGCTGCGGCGCAGGCACTGATGGCCGGTGGTGTGACCTTGCGCGATCCAGAACGTATCGATATCCGCGGTAGTCTGGTGAGTGGTCGGGATACCATTATCGATGTCAACGCGGTGTTCGAAGGTACGGTCACCTTGGGCGCTCAGGTACGTATTGGCCCCAACTGTCTGATCGTGAACTCGACCTTAGGCGACGGGGTGGAGGTGCTAGCAAACTCCGTCATTGAAGGCGCGCGCATCGGTGCACGGTCGCGGATTGGCCCGTTCGCCAGAATCCGGCCGGAAACCGAACTCGCCGCCGAGGTCCATATCGGTAATTTCGTTGAGGTGAAAAAATCTTCGCTAGGCGAGAAATCGAAGGCGAATCACTTAGCCTATATCGGCGACAGTGAGATTGGTCGCAACGTCAACGTGGGTGCGGGCACCATCACCTGTAACTACGACGGTGCCTTCAAACATAAAACCATCATTGAAGACGACGTCTTCATCGGCTCAGACACCCAACTGGTGGCCCCCGTGAGAGTCGGCAAAGGTGCGACCATTGGCGCGGGCACAACGGTGACCGAAGATGTGGCTGCCGAGCGTCTGGTGATCAGCCGGGTGCGGCAAAAATCCATCGCCGGTTGGCAACGACCCCGTAAGCGCACGCCTACGCCAACCTAGGCGCCGGACCCGCCGACCCAGCGCATTGGGTTGCTGACCCTAGCCATTGGGTGGGGCACATCCTTCCATCGTGAATTCAGGAGACCCTCCCATGACTGTAGCAACCGCCGACCTCTACGACGCCCACGGCGAAAATCTCCGGGTGATGGCGCCGCTATTTCGGGATTACGGCGGCCACGCGAGTTTTGAGGGCGCGGTAGTGACGGTCAAAGTTTTTGAAGACAACAGTTTAGTCCGCAGCGCGCTAGAAGAACCCGGTCAAGGGCGAGTATTAGTCGTGGACGGCGGCGGTTCCTTGCGTTGCGCACTCGTTGGCGACTTGTTGGCTGGCCTGGGGGTTAAAAATGGCTGGGCTGGCATTTTGGTCAATGGCTGTATTCGCGATGGGGTGCCGCTCAGTCAACTGGCCATCGGTGTGAAAGCCTTGGCGAGCAATCCCCGTAAGAGCGTGAAAAGAGGCGATGGTGCGCGCGATGTGCTGCTGCGCTTCGCAGGCGTCCGGGTGAATCCGGGGGATTATCTCTATGCCGACGCAGATGGGGTGGTGCTTGCGTCGAGCAAGCTGGATTAGCACCGCGATGAGTAACCCCTTCCGCGTGGCCTGCATCCAAAACTGCGCCGAGGACGACGTTGCCGCCAATATCGCTGAGGCCGTAGAACTCGTGCGCGGGGCTGCCGGTGAGGGCGCGTCGCTCATTTGCTTGCCGGAAAATTTCAGCTGTCTCGAACCCGTCGACACTCACTATTTTGAGCGGGGCTATACCGAGGACGCCCACCCGGCGTTAACGGTTTTTCCGGCACTGGCCAAAGAGCTGGGGGTCGTCTTGGCACTGGGTTCGCTCACCATCAAACGCGACGATGGGCGAGTCAGTAATCGCAGCTATGTGTTTGACGCTAGCGGGGTGCGGCTCGCTACCTACAATAAAATTCACCTGTTTGACGTCACTCTCCGCGAAGGCGAGATGTATCGCGAATCCGCCACCGTGGCGGCTGGCGACAGCCTTAGTGTGGTCGATCTGCCGTGGGGCCGCTTGGGACTGAGCATCTGCTACGACGTGCGTTTCCCCCATCTGTATCGCGAGCTTGCCCAGCGGGGCGCGGATTTTCTCGCGATTCCCGCCGCGTTTACCGCCACCACTGGCGAGGCGCATTGGGAAGTGCTGGTTCGTGCCCGTGCAATAGAAACCGGCTGCTTCGTTTTCGCCGCGGCGCAATGCGGGCGCCGCCGCTGGGGCCGCCGCACCTTCGGGCATTCCCTCATCGTGGACCCTTGGGGCGTGGTGCTAGCCGACGCCGGGGACGCGGCCGGCTATGTTCTGGCCGATATCGATATCCAGCGGGTGGCCCAAGCCCGCACGATGGTGCCATCGCTGCAGCATGATCGGCCGTTGGGCTAAGCAATTCAGTGCGGGTTAAGCACCTTCGGTCCACCCTAGGTCTCGATAAATCACCTTCGAGACCGCAACCATGAACCGAGCGCCTAACAACAAGTGCCGATTAATGACTATCTTTGCGTTGACTTGGGTCACTGCGGGGATGGCGGCTGAGGTCTTCCCGCCGCCCAATGAGGTCGGGGTGGTAGCAGGCATTGGCGCCGCGCACGCGGCAGAAATTGCGCGCGAAAAAACCGGCGGACGCGTGCTCGCGGTGCGGGCCTTGGCCGATGATGAGCCACGCACCTATGCTGTGCGCCTGCTGGTTAACCCGGGCCTCGTGCGTACGGTGGTGGTAAACAACGATTCTGGGCGTCTGCGATAGGCAAATAAGACAATGCGCGTATTACTCGTTGAGGATGAACCCACGCTACTGGCGACGCTCGGCGCCCGCTTGCGGGCCACCGGGATTTGTGTCGTCACCGATTTGGCGCCCGCCGATTCCCCCAGCACCTTTGATTCGCATTCCTTCAGGGCCTACGGATTTCCGCGCCGTGAAGCCCGCTACCGGGATTTCGGCCCGCAACAGCCGGGGGCGTTCGAGTTGCTGGCCCGCGCGCCGGCCGATTTGCTGATGATCGCCCCGCCGCCGTGGTGGACCCCCGCCCGGATCAACTGGCTGCTGGGCCTCACCAGCCTGGCTTCGGTGATGGGCATCGGCACGGTGCTCGCGCTCGCACGCCGCCGCCTCCACCAGTCCGCCCTCGGCCGCCGCCAGGCCGAAGCCGAGTTCGCCGCCATCTGGAGCGAACGCAACCGGATCGCCCGCGAAATCCACGACACCCTGGCCCAGGCGTTGGGCGCGATTTCACTCCACCTCGAATTGGTCAAAGACCACCTGCCAGCCGGCTCAGACGCTTCTAACAACCTTG
>CAIPNE010000081.1 GCA_903866355.1 uncultured Gammaproteobacteria bacterium | reverse complement strand
GCAATTTACCGACGGTGTGGATGGCCGCACCCTAACTGCCCACGCGCAGCGACTAGAAGAACTGGGTTATCACACGTTGTGGATCCCAGAGGTCTCTGGGCGGGAGCCGGTGGCAACCTGCGGTTGGTTGTTGGCGCGCACCGAACGACTCCGCGTCGGCAGTGGCATTCTGAATGTCTACGCGCGCGATGCGCACGCGGCGGCGCAAGTTCGCAACACGTTGGCAGAGATGTCGGGTGGCCGTTTTACCTTGGGTTTAGGCGTGGCGCATCCTATTTTGGTTGAACCGCGCGGCCACCAATACGAGCGGCCGGCGCGCAAGATGCGCGCCTACGTGCAGGCCTTGCGCGCCGTGCAAGTCACGGGATGTCAGGCCCCCATACCGGCCCCGATCGTGCTGGCTGGTCACGGTCCCAAGCTGATGCAAGTGGCGGCCGATCACGCTGACGGTCTGTTTGTGTATCTCCAGCCGGTGGAACAAATTGCCCGTGCCCGCCAAATTTTGGGCCCAGATAAAGAAATTCACGCGGTGGTGCGCACCGTCCGCGCGACTAACGGTGTCACGGCGCGGCGTATTGCGCGGGCGGCGTTGGGTTTCTACCTAGAGCTCCCCGCCTATCACCAAGCTTGGCAAAGCCTAGGCTTTAGCGCGCAGGAATGCGCCAACGGCGGCAGCGACCGCTTGATCGACGCCATTGCTCCGTGGGGCGATGAAGCGCAACTGCGCGCAACAATCCAGACCTATTACGCGGCCGGGGCGAGCCACGTCAGTTTGTATCCCATCCATCCCGACGATAACTACGCGCCGGGCCAGGCGGGTACCAGCGGGCTGTTATGGGATTGGCCCACGCTCGAAATGCTGGCCCCCGGCCGGACTTAGCGCCGCATACACCGCAGCCTCAACCCGGCGTGCCGCGGGATCCGGGGCGCTCGACGCTCGGGCTGGCGGCGTTTCCCTCACCTCGGCGCCAGCCGTGGTCAACGGCCGCGTGGCATCGGGATGCGCCCTGCGTCCTGCTGCAGCGGGAAATCGCCGGGCGCCTAAGGGCGCTCCAGATCGCTCAAGGTGCCGCTTTTAATTTCCGGTAGCGCCGGATCAAATTGTTGGTTGAGCTGTCGTGTTTAAGTTTAGATGCAATCTTATTTTGCAGCTCCGGCAGAATTTGTTGGGCCAGCGCCTTGCCCAGTTCAACTCCCCACTGGTCGAAGCAATTGACGTCCCAGATAACGCTTTGGGTAAACACACTGTGCTCGTAGAGCGCCACCAACTGGCCCAGTACAGCCGGGGTTAGCGCGCGGGCGAGCAGCAGGTTAGAGGGACTGTTACCGGGAAACACGCGATGCGCTACCAATGCCGCGGGCGTGCCGGCACTGCGAACTTCTGCCGGCGTCTTGCCGAAGGCCAGCGCCTGCGCTTGCGCCAAGACATTGGCCATGAGGATGTCGTGGTGTGGCCCGAGCTGGCTGAGCGCTTGGCCAAACGCGATGAAGTCACACGGAATCAGCCGTGTGCCTTGATGAATCAGCTGATAAAACGAGTGCTGGCCGTTGGTGCCGGGCTCGCCCCAATAAACCGGGCTGGTCTGGTAGGACACGCTGCGGCCGGCGCGGGTCACCCGCTTGCCATTGCTCTCCATGGCTAATTGCTGCAGATAAGCCGGAAAGCGTTTTAAGTATTGGTCGTAAGGCAGCACGGCCACGGTTTCTGCGCCCAAAAAATTAGTATTCCAAACCGTTAACAGTCCCAGCAGCACCGGCAGATTTCGGGCTAGGGGCGCGCTGCGAAAATGCGCGTCCATCTCCTGGAAACCGGCGAGCATCGCCCGATAATGCGTCGCGCCAATGGCCAGCATCGTTGACAGACCAATCGCCGAAGTGAGCGAGTAGCGTCCGCCGACCCAATCCCAGAAGCCAAACATATTGGCCGGATCGATCCCGAACGCTGTCACCAATTCTTGGTTGGTCGAGACTGCGACAAAGTGTTTGGCGACCGCGCGCGGCGTGGCCCGGGGGCTACTGAGCAGCCAGTCGCGGGCGCTGGCAGCGTTGGTCATGGTTTCCTGTGTCGTAAAGGTTTTTGACGCCACGATGAACAGTGTTTCTGCGGGGTTCAGGTCGTGGACGGCTTCCAGAAAATCTGTCCCGTCCACGTTAGAGATGAAACGACAGGTAAGGCTGCGGTCGCTGTAATGCTTCAGCGCCTCGTAGGCCATCACCGGCCCAAGGTCCGATCCGCCAATGCCAATGTTGACGATATTTCTGATCCGTCGGCCGGTATAGCCAGTCCACGCGCCGCTGCGGATACGTTCTGAGAACGCCACCATTTTATCGAGCACGGCCTGTATTGCAGGCACGACATTTTTTCCGTCGACAAAAATAGCGGCGTTCGCGGGCGCCCGTAGCGCCACGTGCAGGGCGGCGCGGTCTTCAGTGAGATTGATTTTCTCGCCCGCAAACATCGCGGCGATGCGCGCAGGCAAGGCAGATTCTTCCGCCAACGCAAGGAGCAGGGTCAGCGTGTCATCGGTGATACGGTTTTTCGAATAGTCGAGAAAAATGCCCCCAGCCTCGGCACTCAGCCGCGTGCCGCGTTGGGGATCCGCGGCGAACAGTGTCCTCAAATCCAGCGCCTTGATGGCTTTGTGGTGCGCGGTCAGCGCTTTCCATGCCGGGCGTTGGGTCAGCGGTTTGGGAGTTGTTTGCATAGGACTACTCTTTTTGGTTTTTGCGTGCGGCCACACCGGCATTCTGGGTACTGGCGTTTAAGCCACCACACCGCGAGTGCAATTAAAAAAACGCTTCGTCCCACCCTCACTGCCGCTAGCGGGGCGGGACGCACAGGAGTCTCACCCGCGCCAAGTGTTGTGGACAACAGCCAAACCCTAAGCTCTACCTCGGCAGATCCGCAAGCATTTGTCGAGCATCGATAGGCTAACAGCCGGCTGGCACGCCACGCTGTGGGACCGTGGAGCAACGGCGGCAAGGGTCATTCTAGACGCCACGTGACGTGGCCGGGCAGGGTGGAGCATCCAGCGATTTGGGCCGCGGGGAGCTATTTTGGGGTGGTCGCCGCGCCTTAGATAACGGGTCTTTCCGGTCACTCGCGGCCGTCTGCGAGGTCGATTATCCGGCGCGAGTGCTGGGGCGAAAGCTTGGATGCAACCCGATGGGCTGGCCCGGCGGCACGAATCTCCACGACATTGTTGGGCGCTGCAGATGAACGTGGTGGCCTTTGGGTGCGAAATGTTTTCCAAAGAAACGGGGCGGCAAGCGCTACGCCTGAAAAAAAATAACGATTCCACACGGGCTACCAAAAAACCTTTGACACGCGAAAATTAAAG
>CAIPNE010000080.1 GCA_903866355.1 uncultured Gammaproteobacteria bacterium | reverse complement strand
GGGGTGGGCTCGGCCGCCGGCGATACGGCGGGTGTCGCCGCCGTGGTCGGGGTAGGCTGGGTTGGTAGCGTGGTGGCATCCAATAGCGTGTCGAGTGATTCGCCACTCGCCGCCTGGGTCGCGGCGGCCTCGGTTGCGGCTGGCGCTGCTGGGGTGGATTCGGTTGGCGCCTCAAAAAGTGCATCAAGCGACTCGGCGTTAGCCGCCTCACCCGCGTGCGCTGGTGCTGCCGCCACCGGGGTCGCCGGCTTGGGTACGGCGACCGTTGGCGCGGCTACCGCCGGCTTGGCCGGCGCCGCGGGTTCGGCCTCAAAAAGGTCGTCCATCGAGGCCTGCGCTACCTGCAGGCCGGGACCAAACCCCAAGCTTATCGGCTCGCCGGCCCAACTTGCAGGCACCCCCAGCAGCAAGCCCAAGCTCACCCCCAGCGTTCTTCTTGCGAGTTGCCGTGCGCGACCTGCCGCGTTCATTTCACCAGCCTGCCGTCCGCCACGCTCACCACGCGGTCGGCCATTTCCATGATGCGAAAATCGTGGGTAGAAAAAATGAAAGTGGTTTTCTCGATTTCGTTGATTTCTTTCATCAGGGCCAGAATACTCTCGCCGGTTTTGGAGTCCAAATTAGCCGTGGGTTCATCGGCCAGCACAATGCTAGGCCCGCCCGCCAAGGCCCGGGCAATCGCCACGCGTTGGCGCTGACCGCCGCTGAGTTCGTTAGGGCGATTGCGAAATTTACCGCTCAAACCCACGAGGTTCATGTAGTGTTCCACGCGCTCGTGACGCTCTTTGCGGGACAACTCCCGACGTTGCAGCATGGGATATTCCACGTTCTCCCACGCCGACAACACCGGCAATAAATTAAACGTCTGAAACACAAAACCCAAGGTGCGGGCGCGCAAGCCGGCCAGTTCATCCGGGGTCTTGTCGCTGACTAATTCTTCGCAGATATAAATATCGCCGTGGGTGGGCGTGTCGATGCAGCCTATGAGATTGAGCAAGGTGGTTTTGCCGCTACCAGAGGGCCCCGCAATAGCCAGAAAGCGCCCCGGGGCTACCACCATCGAAACATCCTGCAGCGCCAGCACGGTTTGAGTGCCCAGTTGGTACTCTTTAGACACATGCTCTACCCGTACCACGCTGGTCAGGCTAGGAGAGATAGGATTACGCGCTTTATAGAGAGTCATGTTTATGATTAGAAAAACAGATTAACTGGCTGATATTAAAACCTTGTCTTACTATTAAATGCAACCCAATCGTACACTTCCACAAACTCCCATACGCGAGCATGTCTCCATGAACACTAGCCGTTGCAAAGCCCTGCTGGGCATCGTCATCGCCCTCCTCAACACCCATCTGCTGGTGGCGCGCGCCGCCGACCTAGACGCCAACGCCTTAGTGGCCGCGGCCGATGCCATCCGGTTCCCGACCGAACCTTTTCAGGTGCAGGTGCGGGTGAGTTCGATTTCCACGCGCGGCAAAAACGAACTGCACGAATACCAAGTCCTCCAAAAAGGTTACGACAACAGCATTGTGCGCACGTTATTGCCGGTATCCGAAAAAGGCCAGGTGATGCTGCTGAAGGGTGCGGATTTGTGGGTGTTCTTGCCCCAGGTCTCCCAGCCGGTGCGTTTACCGCTCTCGCAGCGCCTCACGGGGCAAGTGGCCAACGGCGATTTGGCGCGGGCTAATTTTGGTGGCGACTACCAAGCCACGCTAATCAAAGAAGAAGACATCAACGGCGAGCGCTATGCGCAAATGGAACTCATCGCGTCCCGGCGGGGTGTCACCTACCAGCGGGTGCTGTACTGGGTGAGCCTGAAGACTCATCGGCCCTATAAAGCGGAGTTCTATACGGTGTCTAAACGCCTCATGAAAACCGGCGTGTATCAAAATTTTATCGACATGGGCGGCACGCTACGCCCTAGCCGTTTGGTGTTGAGCGACGCACTGCACAAAGGGGAAGAATCGGTCTTGGAATACAGCGGGCTAAAAACCCGCGCCATCCCGGATAAAGTCTTTACCAAAGAATTTCTGCGCAAGCTCCAAAACTAAGCACGCGCCGGGCGGATGCTGGCCGCGCCACCGGGGTGGTGACGGCCAGCGCAGCGGCGCTGCGTCCAACAGCCAAGCCGCGCCCGGTTTAACCCAGCACGCCGCCGGCACCGCCGCTTACTGCAGGCGATCGCGCAGGGCCTTGGCCGCAGCACTCGCGGGAAATGGCTTATCCCCCGCCAAGGCCGCCGCCACTTCGGTGCGCGCGCGGGCGGTGTCACCAGCCTCGGCCAGCGCCACGGCGTAGTGGTAGCGAATTTCTAATTGATCCGGCGCCTGTTTGACGGCTTGTGCCAACAAAGCCACCGCCGTTTTAAGATCTTTCTTGCTGGCCAGCAAAATCCAACCCAAGGTGTCCGAAATAATCCCAGAGCGGGGATCTGCCCGATAAGCGTCCTCGGCAAACTGCAAAGCCCGTGGGTCGCCCACTTGCTGATAGGCAATCGCCAAGTTGTTGATCATGTCGGCAGACACCGACGCCGTGTGCAGCGCCTGCTCGTAGCGGACAATCGCACCTTTGTAGTCGTTTTTCCCCAGCAAATAATCACCCAGCGCAGCTTGCGCCAGGGTTTCGGTGGGATGCGCGTCGGTCCAGGTTTTAAGTTCCGCGTAGGCGGCCTCAGCCCCGCCAGCACTCTGCCGCGCCTGATAGCGATTCACCGCCACCAAGCCCATGGGTTGACGTGTCAGCGCCTGTCCGTAGATATCTGCCGCCGGGCCAAATTGTTTGGCCGCCGCCAACACTTCACCCTCCAGCACAAAACCTAGGGGCGCTTTAGGCTGGGCGGCCTGAATAGCGCGGGCAAAAGCCAGCGCCTCGTCCGTCTTGCCACGGCCCACCAAAGTGGACACCCAGGCAATTTGCACGGCGGGGGCTGGCGGCTTAAGGGCCAACGCGTCTTGCAGAGTGGCGTCCGCGTCTTCCGGGCGACCCACACTGGCATAAAACGCCGCCACTTGTAGGTAGGGCTGCGGCAGTTTCGGCGCCAGCGCAATGAGCTGCCGCAGGGTTTCAGGCACCGCCAACGCGCTGCCGGCGGCCTGCTGGGCGCGCGCCATCAGCAAAATAATGGCCGGATTTCGCGCGCCCAGGGCCAAGGTTTCGGTGGCCATGGACAGCGCCAACGCAGAGTCGCCAGTGGCCAAGTAAAGCTCTACCAGACTGGCACGCGGCGCCACCGCCGAGGGTGCTAGTTGTACGGCTTTCTCCAGCGCCACCCGCGCCGCTTTCGGCTGTTTGAGTTGCATTTCTAGCTGCGCCAGCGCCAGCCAAGCGGGGACGTTTTTCTCGTCGGCCTTGAGCACCGTCAACAGCCGCTGGCGCGCGGCCTCTGGAGCACTTTTTCGCAAGTCCAACGTGGCTAAATTAATAGCCGCCGGCAGGAACGTCGCTTGCTGTTTGAGCGCGGCTTCAAATGCCACCGCAGCCCCGCCCACATCCCCCTGCGCCTGCAACACCAGTCCGCGTAAATTAAGCGTCAGCGGGCTATCGGGTGCGCGCAGCGCCAAGGCATCCACCGCCGCCATGGCGCCGGGCAGATCGCGTTGGGCAAGCAGCGCTAATACCAGTCGCTCGTCGATGGGTGTGGCGTCTTTGGCAAGTTTGAGGGCCGCTTGTAATTCCCCTAGCGCGGGGCCGGTCTCCCGGCCGGTGAGCTTGGCCAGTGCACGCGGAATTTGCACCGCGGGGTCTTCGGGGCTGAGTTTCGCGGCGGCGTCAAACCATTTGGCGGCGGTGGCTTTGTCGTTAATGCTCATGTACGACTCACCCGCAATGGTGAGCAGCGCGGCATCTTTGCTGCCCGCACTCAGCGCCGGCTGGAGTACCTCTACTGCCTGCGCGGGTAGCCCCACCTGCAGCAGCGCTTTGGCCAGCGCGCGGCGGGCCATTTCGTTGTCCGGATCACTGGCCACACTGGCGCGCAGCAACACCACCGCCTGCGCCGGCGCCCCCATGGCCTGGTTAGCCAGGCCGCCCAGCAAATTGGCGGAGGCAAGCGAGGGTGCGAGCTTGAGCGCCATGCGCGCGGCATCTAGCGCGGCGGACGGGTGGCCGCGCAACAAGGCCACAATGCCCGCTTGCAACCACGCCAGCGGGTGTTCCGGATAAAGCTGGGTGAGTTGTGCCGTATCTTGGGCTGCGGCGTCCAACTTGCCCTGCCCCGCCAGCAGTTGGGCGCGGCTCAGCCGGGCCGCAAAATCGCCGGGGTTAAGCTTTAATACTTTGGTGTCGGCGGCGATGGCG
>CAIPNE010000079.1 GCA_903866355.1 uncultured Gammaproteobacteria bacterium | reverse complement strand
CCGCCTTGCTACAGGTACAGATCGGAACATGGCGGCGTCCCGGCGACAAGGCGATCGAGAGGGCCGCCGAAATCCGCACGCATCAGGCATCCGCCGGCCATCGCGCCGTCCTGTGGAATACGTACGTTGCTTCCTTGATGCTATATCCAGGGCAAGCTTGCGAGCCACCGGCCGGGCTCGCCAAGGGACTGCGGCTCCTGTGCACGCGCACATTCGGCGCGAGGAAATGGGCGCCCTGGTGGCTCCTCAGCGGGCTCGGGGTGGAATTGGCAGTCAAGGGCACACCCAAGTGCCTCGAGGCGACGGCAGCGGCGGCCGGCGTCTTGGCATGGCTGCGGTCCGGGGGCTGGGGGCCGCCTCAAGCCAGGGCGAGGCAGCAGCAAGAATGGAGCAGAATGACCAGGATCGCCGACGGAGCTCACGCGGCGCTGGGGGCGAGCCACGCCGCCACCATCCAGCAGGCGGAACTCGTCCGGCTCGACGGGGGCAGCCCGAGCGGGCACGGGATCGGAGCCGCGCTCTACGCGGCAGCATGGATCGCAAGACATGGGGCAGAGGCCGCACGGTGGAGGAGAAACAGGTCCGCAGCGCGCAGGTGGATGACGACCAACGGCAACGAGTGGGAGCTCCTCCGCGGGGCGCGGTTCACAGAGGCCTTCCACGTCGCGCGCGCCCTGTCAGGGGGGCTGCGAGGCGGGGCCGGATGCCGCAGCAATCAGGACCGCGAACGCTTTCCCGGGAGATGCGAACAGTGCGGAAACCCAGTTCTCGAGTGGGTATGGTGCACTGCGGGGGCGCTGTCCCCAGGGCTCGGGTGGTGCGCAGGGTGCATCACAGAGCCGCAGCGGCTCCTCGGCGCAGCCATGTGGGCGATGACAAGCGGCGATCTCCAACACGGCGCGTTCGGGCGGGCCTGTTTCGACAGCCGGCGCGAAATCCGAGCTCGGGACGGAGAGGACGGCCGAGCCGCGGCGCAGCACCAGGCTGCCGGCCGTAGGATCCAAGACGTTGTCGAGTGGCCTGCGAGCATGTGGGGTACCTGCCCGCTCTGCGGGCGGGGCGAAGCCGGCGCCGAGCACCTGATCATCTGGTGCCCGGCCGTAGGGATGGCCTGGCACCGCATGGGCGAAGGGCGGCTGTCGCTGGTGCAGACGATCCGGAGCGAAGGAGCCCCAATGCGTCGTCAGGCAGCGGAGCTGGTACACCAAGCATCCTTCCTGCACGGTTCTCTCATGGGTAGAGCCGGGATGGATTTCGGGTGTGGCCTTTCACCAAGTACCCGTACCATCCGATGTTTTTCCAAGGTAAGATTCGGTTTGCTAGAATCAGTTGCTTGACTTTGGCCGGGGTCTCCTGTCTTTATCTCATGTCACATGCAGTGCTCATGCGTGAGCGGTGGACAGTTGTGTTTGGGGTGGGCTGAGGAAGCGAACGGGCCACAAGACATAAACCGAAACGTCCTCTGTATCTTGGGTGACGGCTGCTCCGTCGAGGCAACCGGGTTAGGAAACTTTATTTCGGGCTGACAAACTACGTTGGGGTTCCAAGTGTGCTTGGATATTGGTGGCAGAATCAGCACATTTTGATCGAGACGTTAAACGTGTATTGTCCTTTGGTATGGCACGGGGCTGGCAATCTAAAACAGGGCGGGGTGCCCACGTTCAGTAGAATTTGTCGGGGGGTGTCACATTG
>CAIPNE010000078.1 GCA_903866355.1 uncultured Gammaproteobacteria bacterium | reverse complement strand
TTCTGGGTAAAACCGTGTTGGTGCCTGGTGCCGCCGGCAGTGTCGGCCTGTACGTTACGAAACTGGCGTCGATGGCGGGTGCCCGGGTGATCGCCAATTTTAGCAGTGATGAGAAAGCGGCACGGGCCCGCTCAGCCGGCGCGCACGAGTGTATCAACTACAAAACTGCAAGCTTGGTGGAAAGCGTGCAAGCGATGACGGCGGGCCGCGGTGCGGATGCCATCTTGGATGTCGATGCCGCGACCCATGCGCCGCATTATGGGCAGTTGCTCTGCGCCAATGGCCAGGCTGTGGTGTACGGCTCTAGTCAGGCCCAGATCAGCATGCCATTCGGCCCGCTCATCACGGGCTTCATCCGCGTGTATTACTTCATGGTCTACAAGCTGGCAGCGGCTGAACTGCGGGCGGTGCTGGAGGCTATTGCCGTCGCGTTGGCTCGACCTGGTTTCATTCACCCCCCGGTCGCCATTCATGCGTTAGACGACGTCGTTCAGGCCCATCAGCAGACCGAGCGCGGTGCTAACGCCAAAGTATTAGTGCGGCTTTAATTCGTAATCTTGCCGAGCGTCTCGGCCGGGCGTGGCGCCGGCCGGCGGGTTGCGTGGCCAGGGCTAACGCCCGCAGATCCTCGCATGGCTGAAGACACGCGCTGGTGATGCCTCTCCCACCAAAACCTTACTGTCTGTGCTTAAAAGAAAGCAGTGAAAAAACCGAGCCGAGTCGATAAATGAAAGTCGTCGGATTTGAACGACCGTGACAGAGCTCGAAGGTGTTCATTTTGCTGGGGTAGGCCACTGCCACCCAATACGTGAGGCATCGCGTTGTTTTATCAACGAGGTGATGGTTTTAACCACTCGCTGGGCCGGCTTAAGCCCGACGGCAAGCAGCGGACCTCCGCATGGGCCGCTGCCTGCGCTCCGCGCAGTTTGGTTGAGCGCTCTGCAGCGAGCCGAGGCCGATCCTGCGCTGAGAATCTGTCATGAAACGATCAGACATTGGCGGGATATGGCCTTTCTAGGGACGGGGAAACAACACTGGAGTAGGGGTGTTGTACAGTGGGCGGAATTAAAGACAGATAGCCTAGCACCTCGTTGACAGCAGGCCGCTGCCCCTAGGTCGCGAACCTAGCAAGCGTTACCCTAAGGTTTGCGAAGCACGGAGAAGTACGCAGTGTTGAAGTTAAAGGGGTTGAACCAACTGAAGCTGGGCATGCGCGATCGGCTGGTTTTGTCTTTTGGCTTGGCACTGCTCATCTTGGCGGTTGGGGTTTTATGGCTGGTTACGCAGCAGTCGGTCGGCATTTCCAGAGCCTATAATTTGCGCGAGCTGGCGATCTCCGGACGGGTGCTGCAAGAGGAAGTCGCGCAAGGTAACCACCGCTTAGCGTCCGCCGCTGAGCTGCTGGTGGCGGATTTTGCCTTCCGAACCGCAGTGGGGTCTGGCGATCATGACACCATCGCGTCGGTGTTGTTGAACCACGGCGAGCGCATTAAAGTGAGTCTAACGCTGCTGCTGGATCTGGCCGGCAAGCTCAGCGTCGACCCCTTGCCACCCAAACAACCTCGCCAATTGGCGCCACTCCAGGCGCTGGTCGAGGTGGCGCAGACCAACGGTTGGGCAGGGGCGTTGATGATGCTCGACGGCCACGCCTACCAAATGGCGGTGGTGCCAGTTTTGGCGCCTGATCCGGTTGCGTGGGTGGTAACTGGTGTGCGAATCGATAGCGCTCTGGCGATGCGCTTGCAAACGCTTTTGGGTTGCGAGGTATCGTTTCTGCGACAGGCTGCCAATGGTGAGTGGCAGACCCTCGCCTCCAGCAAGCCGGCTGAAGCTCAGGCGGTGCTGCTACAGGGTTTGGCGAGGCATTCGGCAAACCCCAACAGCGCGCCCTGGGCCGCCGCGATAGAACCTACTTTCGAGTCTTATTTGATCCCCCTTGAAACCACCGGTCCACAGTCCGTGATGGTGGTGCTGCAGCGCTCAATGAGCGGGGCCGCGGAAATATTTGATCCTTTACTCAGCACCTTAGCCCTGACCATGGGTGTTGGTGTCTTGCTGTGTCTGTTGGTGGGGGTTGGGCTAGCTCATCAAATAACCGGACCACTTAAAAAATTAGCCAACGTCGCGAACCGGATGCGAATAGGCGACTACACCACCCCCATGGGCCAATTCCCACCGGACGAAATTGGCATGTTTGCGGCCACGTTTTCCCATATGCGTGAGGATATTGCTGCCCGTGAAACCCACATCCGGCGCATTGCCTTTGAAGATCCACTCACCTCGCTTGCTAACCGAGCGGGTTTAGTCAAACGCCTCGATGAACTCTGCGCGCTGGGGTTACCCCTGCGCGTGTTATTAATCGACCTCCATCGTTTCCAGGTCATCAACAACACTTTGGGACCGGACGCGGGAGATGAAGTCCTACAACTGGTGGCAAACCGGCTAAAAGGCTTGCTAAAAGAATCTGCCATTGTGGCGCGCACGCACGCTGACGTTTTTTCAATGGTGATCCACAGCGATTGTCCTGTGACGCTCGCGGGGCTTGTTGATCAGCTGCAGGATGCCTTAGGCCAACGAGTGGTTATCAATGGTCAAGAAGTGGACATCACCGCGTGTATCGCGGCGGCACGTTTTCCGGAAGACGGCCCCGACGCTCTCACGCTGCTGCGCAAGGCCGACGCGGCCATGTCTTACGCCAAGAAAGCGCAGCTGGTCTTTGCGCTCTACGATGCCATGCTCGACAAACATCAACCCGATACCCTGCATTTGCTAGGCGATTTGCAGCGTGCGGTGGAGGGCGGGGATCTGTTGTTGATGTACCAGCCCAAAGTCACGCTCGCGACCGGTGCGGTGGCTAGCGTGGAAGCGCTGGTGCGCTGGCGTCACCCGGAACGAGGACTGATTCCACCGATAGATTTTCTACCCTTCGCGGAGAAAACGGGGGCTATTAAGATCATTACACGCTGGGTGATTAAAGAAGCGATGGCGCAAATCGAGCGTTGGCAAGCACTCGGACAGT
>CAIPNE010000077.1 GCA_903866355.1 uncultured Gammaproteobacteria bacterium | reverse complement strand
TGGCTCGTGCTGCCGGCGTGCCGCTGGTGCCTGGCACCGAAAGTCTGGCTGATGCCAAACAAGCGCGTGCCGCAGCGGATTCCCTGGGTTATCCGGTGTTGATGAAAGCCTCCGCCGGCGGCGGTGGACGCGGGATGTTTATCGCGCAGGGTCCGGCGGACATCGATGCCGGCTTTGAGAAGTCCAGCACCGAAGCGCGCGAGGCTTTTGGCGATGGCACTTTGTACATGGAGCGCTATGTGCAAAATGCGCGACATGTGGAAGTACAGGTGTTTGGTGATGGCAGT
Organism: uncultured Gammaproteobacteria bacterium; assembly: GCA_903866355.1. Lineage (GTDB taxonomy): Bacteria > Pseudomonadota > Gammaproteobacteria. Next base: position 2,492 of record CAIPNE010000077.1, on the reverse strand, counting down.
GGACGGGTGCTGCATTTTGGCGAGCGTGATTGTTCGATCCAACGCCGCTACCAGAAAGTTTTTGAAGAATCTCCCTGCGTAGCCATGCCCGCTGCGTTGCGCGCAGAGCTCCACCGGGCGGCGCTGGCGCTGGTGGCGTCGGTCAAGTACAGCAATGCCGGCACCGTGGAGTTTCTCTACGATGTGAACCGGCAGGAAATTTATTTCATCGAGGTCAACGCGCGCATCCAAGTGGAGCACCCAGTGTCCGAGCAAGTCACCGGGTTTGACTTAGTCGCTCTGCAATTTCGGATTGCGGGCGGCGAGCCCCTGCGCTGGACTCAAGACCAGATCCCCGTGCGCGGTCATGCGATCGAATGTCGGCTCAACGCTGAGGATCCGTATCACGATTTTCGGCCCAGTCCGGGACGGATTACGCGCTGGCAGCCCCCACGTGGGGCCGGTGTTCGGGTCGACACGCACTGCTACGACGGCTATTGGGTGCCACCGTTTTATGACTCCCTGATCGGCAAACTGATCGTGACGGCGGCGACCCGCGCCGAGTGCGTGGAACGTCTGGTGGCGGCGCTGGCACGCTGCGAGATCGACGGGTTGACCACTAATTTACCGCTGCTGCGGCATATCGCGCGGCATCCCGATTTTATCGACAACCATCTCAACACGCGTTGGCTGGAGACCACTGGTCTGCCGGCGTTTGGCGCGGAGCAGGAGTAAGCCCCATGGCCCACATAGAATTCCTCGACGAAACTCTCCGCGATGGCCAGCAGAGCCTGTGGGGCATGCGCATGCAGGCCGGCCACGCGCTGCCGGTCGCCTCGCTCATCGACCGCACCGGCTATCGGGTGATCGACCTGACGGGCTCCTCAATGTTTGAATGCCTCATCAAGTATTGCCGGGAAAATCCTTGGGAAGGGCTGGATCTGCTCACGGCCGCGATGCCACGTACGAAAATTCGCGCAGGCATGCGCTCCAACGCCTCGGTCACTTTCAGCGTAACCCCCGACTCCCTGATGGACGCCTGGATGCGCCAGCTCAATGTTCACGGCTGTCGCAGCTTCTGGATTTACGATGTGCTGTTCAACATCGACAAAATGCATCGCCTCGCCAAGGTGGCCAAGGAATTTGGCTCCGAGGTGGCCGGCTCGATCATGTTCACGCTGAGCCCGGTGCACACCGACGAGTACTACGCGGACAAGGCAGACAAACTGTCTATCTGCCCCGACATCGATACCTTGCTGCTCTACGATACCGCGGGGGTATTGGAAGAAAGTCGCCTGAAGACCTTGTTGCCGGCGATCATTGCGAAGGCGCGTGGCAAACCCATCGAGTTCCATTCCAATAATCTTTTGGGCCAGTCGGCCAAGGCTTATCTGGACGCCATCGAACTCGGTGCCTCGATCATTCACACCGCGATTCGCCCGATGGCTAACGGTCCCTCGGTGCCTTCGGTAGAAATCATGGCCCGCAATGTCACGTTGCGAGGTCATACGCATAATTTAGATACGTCGCTGTTTGCACCGGTGGCGGATCATTTTGAGAAAGCGGGTAAGGCCGCGGGTTTCCTAGTTAACCAGCACGCGGAATACGACGTGCTGTCGGTGCAGCACCAGATCCCGGGTGGCATGGTGGGCACCATGAAGGCGCAACTCGTGCAGCACGGCATGTCCGAGCGTATTGACGAGGTGCTGCGCGAAACCGCCATCGTGCGTCGCGAACTCGGCTACCCGGGCATGGCCACGCCCTTCAGCCAGCTGGTGGGCACGCTCGCGGTGTTGAACATCGTGACCGGCAAGCGCTACTCGGTGATTCCCGACGAAGTCATTCAGTACGCCGCCCAGCATTACGGTGCGACGGTCGCGCCGATCGAACCTAATATCTTGGATAAAATCCTCTCCGCACCGCGCGCCAAGGAAATCTGCGCACAGCCCCCAGAACAACCGACGCTCGCCGAACTGCATCAGCGCTTTGGTACCCACAGCGATGACGAACTCATCCTGCGTGCGTTGGTGCCGTCCTCCGAAGTGGACAAAGCGCTGGCTGCCGGCCCGGTCAAAACTTCCTTCCCCATGCTCAGTTCCCCGGAACTGGATCAAGTACAACGCCTGATGAAGCTCGCCACGGCTGCGGTAGTGCAAGTTTCCTCGCCTGATTTCAAGCTCTCGCTGCGGCGTTTCCAGTGAGCACGCGCCGGGCAGTCATCGTTGAGGTCTGTCGTTCCCCCTTTACCCGCGGCCGTGAAAATGGCGCGCTGGCGGGTGTGCATCCGGTCGATTTATACGCCCAGGTACTGGCTGCGCTGGTGGCCCGCGTCGACCTCGATCCGGTGCTAGTGGAGGATGTCATCACCGGCTGCGTCATTCAGGTGGCCGAGCAAGCCGGCAACATTGGGCGGCAGGCGGTGCTGGCGGCGGGTTTCCCGGAGAGCGTGCCGGCGGTCACTTTGGACCGCAAATGCGGTTCCGCGCAGCAGGCGATCGATTTTGCCGCGCAGG
>CAIPNE010000076.1 GCA_903866355.1 uncultured Gammaproteobacteria bacterium | reverse complement strand
GTGCTGGGCATCGTCACTCGCGCCATCGCAAGGCATCTGGTTAAAGCCGCCGGCTATCACCACACCACAGCACACACTGGCGCGGTGACGTTGATCCAACGTTTCGGGAGTGCGCTGAACCTCAATATTCATTTTCACGTTTTATTCCTCGACGGCGTGTATGTGACAACGGGCGAGCGGTTGATCTTTAGCCGGGTACCGCCGCCCGCCGTGGCGGCATTTGAGAAGTTGGTTCACCTCATCAGTCAGCGCGTTGGCCGGACACTTGAACGTCAAGGACTGCTGGTGCGGGACGTGGAGAACAGTTTTCTGTCGCTGGACTCGGCCGACGCCTCGGGCTTCGATGATCTGTTGGATCATTCGGTTACCTACCGCATTGCGCTGGGCCCCCACCAAGGGCGCAAGGCGTTCACCTTGCAAACGGTGCCGGCAGTCGCCGCAGCAGACGACAACACCTCGCTGGCGAAAGCCGCCGGGTTACTCCGGGCATCCTGCCCTCCGCCCTGCGGGCCAGCCTGCGGCTGTTCAAAATCTCTCCTGGCGATTTTGTCTCCTTACACGCCGGGGTCGCGAGCGAGGCAGACGAACGCGAGAAGCTAGAGCGCCTGTGCCGCTATATCACGCGCCCGGCCATCTCGACTGAACGGTTGTCGTTAACCGCCCAGGGGAATATTCGGTACCGTCTGATCGCTCCTGCGCATCCTGCGCGCGCGGCATTCGTGCATCCCTGCACAGCATTGCGAGCATCGAAGATCCAGTGGTGATCAAGAAAATCCTCGATCATCTCGCGCGGCGGGCCGAGGCCGCGACGCCAGCGTTCAGACCCTTCGCCCGCGCGCCGCCGCAACAACAATTGCCGGGCCTAACGCAACCAGGTTGACGGCAGCTCTCTCTCTGACGCAGGGACGCGAGGCTGGCCTGACACCCGGTTCAGTGTCGCTCACGCCAACGCACCCGAGAAGCTGCTATGCCCCTCAGATAACCTGGTCGATCCGCGCCGCTGACCCCATTGGATACCGAAATTCCGTTGCAAACCTGGCAGCAGCCGCTATTGACCACGCCATTCGTCCCTGCGCATCAGCGCGAAGCGACGCATTTTTAACCTCGATTTCGAGATAAACAGCGTTAGTGCTTCCTATCCTCGCGACATCATCACTCACCCGGCGGCGCCTCCTCGGTGGCCAGTTCCAGCCAGATTTCATTGCGCCGGAGGAACCACGGCGTGAAGGGTGGGTTGTAGCGCGCGTAAATCGGTTCGCCGACCGATTGAAGTCCAGCGCTCTGCAAGGCTTCGCGCAACAGGGCCAGGTGCTCGTTGTAGTTGGCATCGGACCAGAATCCGGCATAGCGGACGACTGCCATCCGTCTGGCCGGCTCCTGCCGCAACACGATGCGAGGGTCCGTGGGTAGCGGTGCAGTATCGAGCGTCACGCCTTCGGGCAGCACGAACTGCACCCGGTACGCGCCGGGCACAGCGCTCTGTATCACGGGCGCGGTCATCGAGAGCTTCACCGGCGCCGCGGCCTGCGTGACGGGCGCGGTCATGGCGAGCTTCTCCTCGCCCTTGTTCTTGCCGAAGATATAGCCGGCCAGGATGCGGAAACCCTGATTGCCGGTATCCTCCGCAGCGCCACTCAGCACCACCTCGGCCACGACGTAAGGCGCGTACTCGCGGATCTCGATATCGCCCATGGTCCTGCGGACCTCGAAGGCGGGCTCCTCGATCGCGTGACCGGGCAGGGAAGCAGTGAACAGGGCCGTGGCCAACAGCAGGGGCAGACTGATGATTCTCATCGTTTGAAAAGGCTCTTTCGGAGGGGGTGGCGTGCCGGCGATTAGACTGTCTATACGGCTCGGCACGCTGTCAGGATCAGACAGGCGGTACCCATCACGGGACACCCACTTTCTCCTCACACGGTCGCCACCACACGGAAGCCTAACCCCTCGCACAAACGGAGCGCCAACGGCGGGCCACCAGGCCCGGTCTGGCGCAACGCGGTACATTTTCGCCAGCCCGGGTCTGGCGTTCTGGGTCTAGCGATAGCGCCGAGCGCGAGGGCATCAAAGAACCCCGTGCTTGGGATGCAAACAGGCGGAAAATTTGAGCTGCAGGTGTGATATATCGGTAAAGTCACCTAGAGTTAAGGTGGTCGCGCCGCGACACGGAAATGTTTCTGGCACCCCTAAAAATGACGATGTTGCCAGAACCTAACCGATGACCATACCCGCGAGTTCCATTCAACGTGCGGCTCGCGATCTTCTGACCGAGGTCGCCGGCG
>CAIPNE010000075.1 GCA_903866355.1 uncultured Gammaproteobacteria bacterium | reverse complement strand
GCGAAAACCGGTTGCACCTACTGGAACTTCCACGCTAATGCCGCGGTAAAAGGTCCGATGCTAGTGGGCAGCGTGCCAGGTAGCGCCGCGCCGTATCTCTTTTTTGGTGATCTCAGCGGACGGGCCTACGCGGTAGACGGCGCCAGTGGTCAGCAAGTTTGGGTGCGTGTGGCCGACGAACATCCCACCGCGCGGCTTACTGGCGGTTTCCAGCTAGTGGATGGCACGCTCTATGTGCCGGTGTCTTCGCTGGAAGAAGGCGCGGCCGCTGATCCCAACTATAAGTGCTGCACTTTCCGCGGCTCGCTCATGGCGCTGGACGCGGCCACCGGCGCGGTGCGCTGGAAAAAATACGTCATTGATCAGGCCGCAACCCTCGAGCACAAGACCGCTGATGGCCGCCTCACCATCGGCCCGAGCGGTGGTGCCGTTTGGTCGGCGCCGACCATCGATGCCAAACTTGGCCGGATCTATGTTGCCACCGGCGACAACTACAGCCAGCCAGCTACCCTTACTAGCGATGCGCTGCTGGGCCTGTCAATGCAGGATGGCGCACAGGCATGGGCCTATCAGGGACTGCCGGGCGATGCTTGGAACGCGGCGTGCAGCCTGCCTGATAAGGCCAATTGTCCGCAGGAGGAAGGCCCGGATCACGATATGGGTTCCTCGGCTATTCTCATCGAGATGGCTGACGGTAAGCGCGCCCTATTGGCAGGCCAGAAAACCGGCGTGATGCACGCGCTAGATCCAGACCACAACGGCAAAGTGTTGTGGAAGACCCGGGTCGCGAAGGGCGGTATTTTGGGCGGTATCGAATGGGGATCGGCCTCGGACGGCAAGGCCGTGTATGTAGCGGTATCCGATGCGCGTTGGGACAAAGGCCAATTTTTCGGCGCAAAAGTGACTATTGATCCCACCAAAGGCGGCGGCTTGTTCGCGCTTAATGTGAATGACGGCAAAGTGATTTGGCAGGCGCCGCCGGTTTCCTGTGTTGGCCGCGAACGTTGTAGCCCGGCACAAACTGCTGCGGTGACAGTCATCCCCGGGGTCGTATTTTCCGGTTCGATGAGCGGGGTCATGCGGGCGTTTGATACCGACACGGGCAAAGTTATCTGGGAATACGACACCGTGCGGGACTATCAAGCCGTCAATGGTGCATTAGCCCATGGCGGTGCCATCGACCAATCGGGCGTGGTGGTCGTCGATGGCTGGGTGTACATGAATTCCGGTTACGCCAACTGGGGCGCTCTGCCTGGTAACGTGTTGTTGGCCTTCAAGGCTAAACCTTAAGGGGTTCGTAGCACTGTGCGCGGTCCGGCTGTGGGCGCGCACGGCGGCTCACGCTTGCCCGTGGCTTTTTGCAAAGCCGTGGCGGCCCGCGGTGTGCCTCCGGTATCCTCGGCATCCCGCTGCGGTTGGCGCAGTCTCTAGCAAGGATCACCATGGCCGCCCTGCGTATTAGCGTCGACCCGATTGAGAACAACTGCTCGGAACGCGAAATCATCGAGGGCAAACTTGCGCTCGACGATAAAGATATTCTGGAACTGGGTTGTGGGCGCGCCGACCTCACCCGTCTCATCGCCCGCGGTGGTCCGCGTCGCCGGGTGCTCGCCCTAGAGGTGGACGAAATCCAGCATGCGAAAAATTTAACGCTCACTGATCTGCCCAACGTTGAATTTAAACTGGCCGGTGCGCAGGCTATTCCGGTCGCGACGGCCAGCATAGACGTGGTGTTCATGTTTAAGTCTCTCCATCACGTGCCGCTCGATGTGATGGAAACCGCTCTGCACGAAGTGGCCCGCGTGCTCCGCCCGGGTGGTTATGCCTATTTGTCAGAGCCCATTTTTGCGGGCGCCTTCAACGATATTTTGAAAATCTTCCACAACGAGCAGCGGGTGCGCGCGGCGGCCTTCGCGGCCATTACGGCCGTGGTGGCGAGTGGCGCATTAGAATCTGCCGAGCAGATTTTTTTTAACGCGCCGCTACATTTCCCTAATTTTGAGGCTTTTGATCGCCAAGTCATCGGCGTCACCCATACCCGGCATGTACTGACGCCGGCAACTTACGCCGAAGTTCGCGCGAGTTTTGCGCAGCACATGGGTACCGAAGGTGTTCGTTTTCCCCAACCCCTACGGGTCGATTTGCTGCGTAAGCCGGTTTGATTTGGCGCGCCGGTGTTGCGCTATGCGCGCTGCTGTGGCTCAGCCTAGCGCATAGCGAGGAGTGGATCACCGCGCGGGTGGTGGCGGTAACGGACGGCGACACAGCCGTTGTGGAGACCCGCCAGAAGAAAATTATCCGCGTGCGTTTTTATGGGGTCGATGCGCCCGAAACAGCGAACCGAAAATGGCCCGCACAGCCTTACAGCGAGGCGGCGAAGCGCTATATGGGTGAGCAAATAAACGCCCGTACGGTGCGTATTCGGCTGACCGGCGCGCGGACTTATGGGCGTGAGGTCGGGGAGATTTTTATCCAAAATCGCTCGACTAGCCGTGCCCTGGTACAGGTAGGGTTGGGGTGGTGGAATCGCAAATACGCGCCCCACGACGACGAACTGGCACGTTTGCAAAAAGCGGCCCAGGTGGCGCATCGTGGGTTGTGGGCCGATGCCGATCCGGTGCCGCCTTGGCGCTATCGTGCACGCTATCGGCCTCACAAGGCGCACTAGTCGTAGCTGCTAGGGGTTTAAAGTTTTAAAGTGACGGCGCACACGCTTGCGTTTTTTTTACTGGAGCTTTTATGAGATTTTTATCCTTCGCGAAGGCAGGTATGGCGCT
>CAIPNE010000074.1 GCA_903866355.1 uncultured Gammaproteobacteria bacterium | reverse complement strand
AGCGAGTCTGGATTTCTCCTTCCGCCCACTGCTGGCGAGTACGCCGGTGAAGCTGTGCGACGAATACGCCGGCAAAGTCGTGTTGGTCGTCAACACCGCCAGCCAATGCGGTTTTACCTCCCAGTACGAGGGACTGGAAAAGCTTTACCAAGAACTGCGCGGGCGGGGTTTCGTGGTGTTGGGCTTTCCCTCCAACGATTTCGGCGGTCAGGAGCCCGGCAGCGAAGCCGACATCCAAAAATTTTGTCGATCTATCTATGGCATCCAATTTCCCATGTTCGAGAAGACCTCGGTCAAAAAGGGCCAAGCCAATCCGCTGTTTGCGCACCTCGCCGCGGTGACCGGCACCGCGCCACGCTGGAACTTTTATAAATACCTCATTGACCGCGAGGGTCACGTGGTCAAGGCGTACAGCAGCATCACCGGGCCTTCTGCCGGGCGCTTGCGCCGCCGCATTGACGAGCTGCTCTGAGGTTCAGGCGACTGCGGTGCTACCATGGCTCCGCCATTGTCTTGATTTGAAAGGTTGCCCTTGTTTCGCCCATTGCCACTATTCATTGCGACGCGCTACCTGCGTGCCAAACGTAAAAACCGCTTCGCCTCGCTGGTGACGGGCGTGTCGGTGGCTGGCATTGGGCTGGGCGTCGCGGTGCTCATTATTGTGCTGTCGGTGATGAATGGCTTTGAACGCGAGATCTCCGCGCGCATTCTGGGCATGACCGCAGACGCCACCGTATTTGGCTCCCCCGCCGATTTGCGCAACTGGCCCGCGCTGGCCCAACAACTGGAGCGCGATCCCCAAGTGGTGGCGGTCAGGCCATTTGTGCGCGGCAGTGGCATGTTGAGCGTGCGCGGCAAAGTGCGTGGCATTGTGGTGTATGGCGTACCGGCGGAAGGCGAAGGCGCGGTCTCAGAATTAGAACACTACCTGCGCAACGTCACGCTAGCGGCGCTCACTCGCCCAGAGCGACCCGCGGGCATTATTCTGGGACACACGCTGGCCGATGACCTCGGCGTACACACCGGTGATCTGGTCACGCTCATCTCTCCGCAATGGGATAACGCCCAACAACTGGGTCTGCCCGCCTACGAGAGGCTGGCGAGTGTAGGCAATTTTCAAGCGGGCATGCATGAGTTTGATTCCGCTTTTGGGATCATGGCGATGAGCGAAGCGGCGAGGATTTTTAAGCTGGACGGCACAGTGTCGGGCCTACGCATCAAACTCAAGGACTCGCGCCTAGCACCCGCCGTAGCAGCAGCCATTGGCCAGCGGCTTGGCCCAAGTTTTCTAGTGATCGACTGGACCCGCTATCACCGCAATTTCTTTCTGGCGATCAAATCGCAGAAACGCATTATGTTCGTGATTTTATCGATCATCGTGGCCGTCGCCGCGTTCAACGTCGTGGCCTCGATGATCATGATTGTCAAAGAAAAGCAACGCGACATCGCGATTCTGCGCACCTTAGGACTCGCGCCGATCAGCGTGCTGTGTGCCTTCTTGTTGCAGGGCGCCATCGTCACCGGCTTGGGTGTGGCGTTGGGGGTTGGCTTAGGCCTGTTGGGGGCGGATTATGCCAACGACTTCATGCATCTGGTAGAGCATGTTTTTGGGGTCCAGTTCATCAAGCCCGACGT
>CAIPNE010000073.1 GCA_903866355.1 uncultured Gammaproteobacteria bacterium | reverse complement strand
TAAGTCGACTGCGCGCTGCCGCTCGAGCAGTTCTGCCGCGCGGCTAGGCAAATCGCTGTGCTGTGCGTCGACCAGCGCGGCATTGAGTTGGCGCACCGGCACTAGCCATTGGCGCAAGGTATCGTTGAGGTTTTTCTGGACGCCTTGCGCGATGCGCGTGTGCAAGGTTTCCTGCAGTTCGTGCGCCGCCTGGCTCACCTGTGAGAGTTCCGTTGCACGCAACTGGGACGCGTGCCGGGCCCGCAGCAGTTCGTGGCCAAGGCGCGCCATTTCATGGTCATTTTCGGCAATTCTATCCTGGAGTTTTTTCTTCTCCCGGGCAAATTGTTTGCTGAGACGATCGGTTTCGGCGGCGCTTAAATGAGGCTGTTGGGTTGACGCTTCCTGCACCATTAGGCTGGTGTTCTTGAGCACCTCAGGTGCCGCGGGTAGGCATTCGCCCAGCACTTGGTTGAGGCCTTCCAAGAAGGTTGTCAAAGCGTCGGGCTGGGTGGTGGCCGTGGCGTCCGATGCCTGTTGGTTTGCCGCCTGCGCCGCCCACTCGGCCAGAAATTGGCCGGTCAGTGCGGCCACGGCCGGCCGTTTGCCCTTCAGCGCGGCGGCGCGCAAGCCTGCACTGTCTGGCACCTCGTGCGGGGTTTCTGGTTCCCATGTGCCCATGAACTGATGCGCCAACTCGCGCACAGCGGTACGTTTATCGAGCAGCGCCGCGGCCAGAAAATTAGCGCTGCCAAAATAGTCTGCTAACGCCGCGAACCCGGCTGCCAGCGCGGTGGTGTCTAGCCGCGCCACCACTTCGGTCGCGAGCGCGGTTTCCTGCAGTAGGGTGGTGGTGATGGCATTGAGGTCGGTTTCCAGCGCGGACTTAATCCGCGTGCGAAACAGCGGCACATTGGCCAGCAGGGGACGAAGGCCCGGGAACAAACCCGGTTTTTTTGTGGCGATGTCCACCAGGCGGGCGGCGTCTAGTTCCTCCACCAACCGGCGAAAAGCGGCGAGGATAGCCGCGGGCATGGCGCGTTGATCAATTTTCATCGCGAGTCATCTGGTGCGAGCTTCCTTGCGCTGTTGACCCAAGTTGCCCCGGCTTAGCCGGTGCTGCGGTGTCGGGCTTTTGGGGTGGGTCCGTGGTAGGACAAACTGCCGCTGCGAGGCGTCGATTAGACCAGAGATGCGTTCGCTGCGGCCACTCGTCTGACGCCTGCTGCGGCGCCGGCGCTACGCGATGGCCGGCGTGCGGGTAGCGACGGACAGGGGGGGCACGTTGGTGTGACCACTCGGAACGGGCTGGCGGGTATTGGGGGCTTCTGAAAATAGCGTTGCACGTTTACTCTTTGGCTACTGATAAATACCGGCGCGTGAGGCTGCTTGAAACTGTCACATTCTTGTAACATTCGCCTGAAAATATGGCCTTGTAGCAAAAAGAAATTGGATCTAGTGTTAAGGAGAAGCACTCATTAATATCGATATCCGCCCCTTTAGGTTTGCGGTTCCACAAACCGGTCTCGATGATCTCGCACGACGCCTCGCCCAAACCCGCTGGCCGGAACGCGAAACCCCGACCGATTGGAGCCAAGGTATTCCGTTGGCTTATACCCGTGAAATTTGTGAGTACTGGCAGACCCAGTACGACTGGCGTCGCTGCGAGGCGGCCCTCAATGCCTACCCACAATTCATCACCGAAATCGACGGTCTGGACATTCAGTTCATGCACGTCAGGTCGCCACATGCCGCGGCACGCCCGTTGCTCATGACGCATGGCTGGCCGGGCTCGGTGATCGAATTCATGAAAGTCAT
>CAIPNE010000072.1 GCA_903866355.1 uncultured Gammaproteobacteria bacterium | reverse complement strand
GGAAATAAATGCTGTGCGCATCGTGCACATAACTAAAAGCCAGGTACCGAAAGCCACCACCCGTCAGGCGTTCGTTCGCGATTTCGATGCTCTTCTTCCAGGCGCCGATGCGACCCATCGCTGAGGCGTCCTGTTCGTAGTTCTGAATCGAGTGCATGCGATCGAACCAGGCCTGGGGTGCGATCATCGGAAGCAGCGCGATAAACCCCACCGCGAACACCAGCGGCAGCAGTTTGCGGCGAACTTTTAAGAACATCATCAGGCCCATCACCGCCATTCCGACAAACGCGCCCCGCGATTGGGTACCGACCACCGCGACGAACGACAGCATGGCGCTCACATACAGACCCCGGCTCACCCAAGGCTGCGCCGTAAACCGTGCCAGATACCATAAAAGCGGGATGGTCATCAGCAGTGCCAAGCCAATCTCGTTATTGCCGCCGATAAAGCTGCCCTCAGGACCCCACACGTGGTTCGCGCCGCCACCCAGCAGGGTAAAAATGCCGCCTTTTATCCCGTAAAATCCGATAGACACGCCCATGACCCATACGAGGAGGTGGATTTTCTGCCGGGAGTTGACCAACAGGAGGGTTAGCAGGACACCCAACTGGATGCGCCAGACGCGGCTCCACTCCCCCCAGGCGGGTTCAGGGAAAACAGCGAAGGTCGTGCAAATGAGCATCCACAGCACCAATATCGCCAAGAGTATGACTTCCGGATGCAGGGGCGTACGCGGCCGATTGCGCATAAAGAGAAAACCTACAAGCGTCGCCAAAAAGGCGATGAGCGCAAACGGCATATGCACCGCGAATCCCCATGCGAGCCGGTGCATATTACCCAGCCCCAGCCAAGTCCACATCAGTACCCCATAAAACGGCTGGCGCAAAATGAAGGGGATGGAGCCAAAGACAAACAGCGTAATGAGAATGTCGCGCATGGTGTCCTCAGTAGCCCATCACGGCGGGAGGCGGATTACCCGCGCTTGATTTGGGGCGGCCATACGCCCGCACCGGCAATCCCAGCAGGGCACCACTCACGGGCCGGACACCACAGATACCCAACCGGTCGCTAGTCCGTTCCGGCGCGGCGGTACGTCGTTCAAACTGGTTTCTCCCATTCTCCGTATCACTCGCTCAATTGACTCGATTCTCGGCCACCTGCCCGATGGTTAAAATGCATTGCCGCTGGGTTAGCGGCTGCAGTAGCTGGCGTCTTGCGCGTTTTCACCGGCGGTGCGCCAACCCTGATTCTCGATATAGCTGTGCGTAGCGTTCAATCATGCCGGCAAGGCTAAAGTCTGACTCAATGCGCGCGCGCGCCGCCACACCTTGCGCCACCGCGCGGGCCGGATCTTCAACGTAACTCACGAGCAGGTGCGCCAGTGCGGCGGGGTCCGCGCGTGCCACCAGCTGGCCCGTCACCCCCTCCACCACCAGCTCGGGATTGCCGCCCACCCGGGTGGCAAGTACCGGCACGGCGCACGCCATGGCTTCGAGAATCGTATTGCTGATCCCCTCCGCCAGCGACGGCAACACGAATAAGTCCAGCGCATTGAGCAATGCCGGGGTGTCGCTGCGAGTACCGGGCAACCACACGATGTCCGCCAAGTCCGCCTCGGACAGCAAGCGTTGCGCGTGCTCTCGTAGTGGCCCGTCGCCCACCATCACAAGCGCCACTCGCGCGCGCCAATCTGGCCGCAAGCGTAGGACCTCAATAAACGCGTGCGCGAGCGTCAGTTGGTCTTTCACGGCCTGCATCCGGCCAATCGTGCCAATGATGAAGCGGCCGGTGGGTGAGAACGGTGCGCCCGCCAGCACCGCACGTTGGCCATCTCTCACCGGCGTAAAGCGCCGCGTATCCACCCCGTTACACAGCCGCCGCACGCGCGCGGGCGCAATGCCCACTTGGCTCGTGAGATAGTCTTGCAAGAGCGCCGAAACCGTCACCCAATGGGTAACCAGCGGGGCGAACAAACGCCGCAGCACCCGATAGCGTTGGCGGCCATTGTCGACGTCGTTGACATCATGGCCGTGTTCGCCATGAATGCGCACCGGCACCCCCGCGAGCCACGCCGGCAGCTGTACCTCGAGCGTCGCCAAATTGCGG
>CAIPNE010000071.1 GCA_903866355.1 uncultured Gammaproteobacteria bacterium | reverse complement strand
CCATGATCGACGTGGTGTTCGTGATCCTCGTTTTCTTCATGTCGCTAGCCGCGCAGATCAAAATCGAACAGATCTTGCAGACCAAGCTGCCGGGGGTCGCGATGGCTTCGGCTACCACCGAGTTCGTCGATGAACAGATGTTGCAGATTGCCGAAGATGGCGAGGTTACCCTCAACGACGAAGCCTACGATTCAGCCCAAAGTCGCGACCTGCCCCAACTCACCGGCACGCTCATGCGCTTGAAAACCTCCAGCGACGCCGCCCAGAGCAAGCTGGTTGTCACTTTGATCAGCCATCCCGACTCCTCCTACTACCGCACGATCGATGTGCTTAATTCCTTGGCGGTTGCCGGAATTAGCAATGTCACCTTCACCTCCGATTCGGAGCAATAACGCATGTCTGCTTCGCCCCTCAAACCCCGCAAGAGCCTCTACTCCCGCCTGACCGCCAGCGTTCCCTTGTTGGTCACGGTGATCGTGCACGTCGTGCTCGTCGCGGTGGCCGGCTACTTTGTCGTCAGCGAACAAATCCTCGGGAAAAAGAAAAGCTTCGAGGCCACCAACGCCACCGAAAACGTGGTGCAAAAACAGGTGGAGCACCGCTTGCAAGTGGCGCGCAAGGGTGGCGGTTCGGCGAGCAACACGCCCGTCTCCGCCAATCGTATTTTCTCGTCGGATGCGAACGCCCTGCAGTTGCCCTCTATGCCTGACCTTCCCTCCGTGGGCGCGAGTTCGCTCGGCGGCATGGGTTTTGGAGCAGGCGCGGGTGGCGTCGGCACTGGCACCGGATATGGCACCGGTTTAGGCTCGGGCGCCGGCCTCGGCTCCGGTTTTATGAGCATGAGCTTTCTGGGCACCACCAGTCAGCGCGCCTCCAAGATTGTTTTCGTCGTCGATGTCGGCCCGAAGCTTTTGGATATCAGAAAAGGCGGATTTGAGGCGTTTGCAGTCATCCGTGCTGAAATGATGAAGCTCATCAGTCGCCTTCCACCGAGCGCCGAGTTTGGGGTCGTCGCCTTTGAATCCGACGCTTATGATGTCGAAAAGTACCCCAAGGTAAATCCCTTCGCGTTAACCCTTCTGCCGGCGACCAGCGGCAACAAAACCCGGTTTTTTGAGTGGATGAAACCGATCAACCTGACCCCCGAAAAAGTCGGTTTTAATTCGATCGCCGTAAAAACCCCTTGGCGCGCCAAGCCCTTGCCCAGCGCCGGTCTGGATGAAGACCTTCTCGCCCCTGCCTGGGTAACGGCGATGCGCTGTGCACTCGAAATGGGCCCGGATACCATCTATGTGGTCACGGGCAGTCCGGGGACGCCTCGCCGCATGCTCAGTGACCAGGAGCTGGCCAAGGCCAAGAAGAAGAGGGACGATGATAATGCCGATATGGAACGTAGCGGCCTCAAAGTCGAAAGTGTTACCGCCGCCCGTGAGGCCTTTCGCGCCAAGGCAACAGCACAACTCGATGAGGTGAACGCCAAGTTGAAGGCCAAGGGGCAGTCGCCCTTCATTATCGTAAACTGGGGGCGCATTTTTGACGCCGACTTTCAGGCTGATCTCAAAAAGAAAGGCTTTAGCATTCCGTTGGATACCAAGGGATGGGCGACCAAAGAGGGTAAGCCGATTTGGAATACCAACTT
>CAIPNE010000070.1 GCA_903866355.1 uncultured Gammaproteobacteria bacterium | reverse complement strand
TTGCCCACGCCGGTGGGGCCAGCGAACAGGAAAGATCCGATAGGTTTTTCGGTTTGACCCAAACCCGAACGCGCCATTTTGATCGCCGCGCCCAGCATTTCGATGGCCAGATCCTGCCCAAACACCACCATCTTCAAATTTCGCTCGAGGTGCTGCAGCACTTCTTTATCTGAAGTGGAGACACTCTTGGGTGGAATACGCGCCACCTTGGCCACAATTTCTTCGATTTCCGGTGCGCCAATGGTTTTTTTACGCCGACTGGGCGGCGACAGCCGTTGCCTGGCACCGGCTTCATCGATGATGTCGATGGCTTTGTCGGGTAGGTGGCGGTCGTTGATATAGCGATGCGTGAGTTCTGCCGCAGAGCGCAGTGCTTGGTTGGTGTATTTCACTTCGTGGTGTTCTTCGAAGCGGGACTTCAAGCCCTGCAGGATGCGGAAGGTCTCCTCTACCGAGGGTTCTTCTACATCGATTTTCTGGAAGCGGCGCGCCAAGGCGCGGTCTTTCTCAAAAATCCCGCGATACTCTTGATAGGTCGTTGACCCGATGCATTTGATTTCGCCTGACGCGAGCATGGGTTTGATGAGATTGGAGGCATCCATCACGCCACCCGAGGCCGCCCCGGCGCCGATGATGGTGTGGATTTCGTCGATGAACAGCACGGCGCCCGGTTCGCGCTTGAGGGCGTTGATGACGCTTTTTAGACGTTTTTCGAAGTCCCCGCGGTATTTCGTTCCTGCCAGCAGTGCGCCCAAATCTAGCGAGTAGATGGTGGCGTTATTTAAAATTTCCGGTACTTCGCGGTCGACAATTTTTTTCGCCAAGCCTTCGGCGATAGCCGTTTTACCCACCCCGGCCTCGCCCACGTACAGTGGGTTGTTTTTGCGGCGCCGGCAGAGGATCTGCACGGTGCGTTCCACTTCTTCCTGGCGTCCGATAAGGGGATCGATTTTGCCTTTGCGCGCCTGCTCGTTGAGATTGGTGCAGTAGTTGTCGAGGGCCCCGCGTGGCGCTTCGCCTGCCTCGCCTTCTTCCTCGGTGCTGGCGGGGTTTTCGCTGCTGGCTTCTTCTTCGCCCACTTTGGAAATGCCGTGGGAGATGCAGTTCACGATGTCCAAGCGGGCGATGGACTGCTGGTTAAGCAGATAAACCGCCTGCGATTCCCGTTCGCCAAAGATGGCGACCAGCACATTCGCGCCGGTTACTTCTTTTTTGCCCGAGGACTGAACGTGGAAAACGGCCCGTTGCAGCACCCGCTGAAAACCCAGCGTGGGCTGCGTGTCGCGGTCTTCATCCGCCGCTAATACGGGCGCGTTGTCGCGGATAAACTCGGTGAGTTGGCGGCGTAACTGGTGGAGGTCACCACCGCACGCCCGCAGGACTTTGGCCGCCGTAGGGTTATCGATCAGCGCGAGGAGCAGGTGCTCAACCGTCATGAATTCGTGGCGTTGTTCGCGGGCGGATTTAAACGCCACATTGAGCGTCACTTCCAGTTCTTTGCTAAGCATCTGTACTTACCTTGCTTTTTCAGACTGTTGAAACGCTCGTGCAGTCATGCCAATTCAAGGGTACACATCAGCGGATGCTGACTTTCCCGCGAGAATGCATTGACCTGCGCGGCCTTGGTTTCGGCGACTTCGTGAGTGAAGACCCCGCACACCCCTTTGCCGCGGGTGTGGACCTCTAGCATGACTCGCGTGGCCGCGATGCGATCCAGCGAAAAAAATTTCTCTAGCACGAGGACTACAAATTCCATCGGGGTGTAGTCATCGTTGAGCATAATGACCGTGTACTGGGGCGGCGTCTTGGCCTTGGGACGTGCTTCTTGCACGGCCAAGCCGGATTCGCGTTCTATTGGATTTTTATCAGCCATTTGTCTTGCCTAAATCACCTTCGTCGGCTGGTCTTAAAACGACCTCAATTATAGGGCGAGGCCGGGACAGACGATACCAGCCCAGTTCCTTGTGAGCTACGCCGTCAGAACACAAGTTGGATCAACACCCATCCCAGTTGCGGTCAGGCCGATGGGTCGCGGTTGACACTCATCAGGCCGCAGCGCACCATCGGCCGGTTTTAGGCGGGTCCTCGTGGCGGTTGGCGGGTGCACTGCACGCTAAAGCACCGGCAGGTACGGCCGAGAACGAATAGGCCCGCAGCCCCAACAACATTTAACCGACGCAAACTCGGAGACTTCCCTGATGAGGACGTCGGCCGACGGCTTGTAGTGATTGGCAGGAGAAAATAACGATGTCTTCATCATTTAATGATCAGGTAGAGCGACTCAAAAAGGATTGGGCCACCAATCCCCGTTGGCAGGGCGTACGGCGTGATTATTCCGCCGAAGACGTCGTCCGGTTGCGTGGCAGTGTCCATATTGAACATTCGCTGGCGCGGCGCGGCGCTGAAAAACTCTGGCAGCTCGTTAACGAAGAAGCCTTCGTGCCGTGCCTAGGCGCTCTGACCGGTGGTCAAGCGGTGCAGCAGGTCAAGGCGGGCGTCAAAGCCATTTATCTCTCCGGTTGGCAGGTGGCGGCGGACGCCAATACCAGCGAAACCATGTATCCCGATCAATCCCTCTACGCCGTTAACTCGGTGCCGGCCGTCGTGCGCCGGATCAACAACGCATTCAAGCGCGCGGATGAAATTCAGTGGGCTCGTGGCAAGAACGACATCGACTACTTCGCGCCGATCGTGGCGGATGCCGAGGCGGGTTTTGGCGGCGTTCTGAATGCTTTCGAACTGATGAAGCACATGATCGAGGCGGGCGCGGCTGGGGTCCATTTTGAAGACCAGCTGGCTTCTGTTAAGAAATGCGGCCATATGGGCGGCAAGGTGCTGGTGCCCACCCAGGAAGCTGTGCAGAAGCTCGTCTCCGCGCGACTCGCCGCCGATACCATGGGCGTGCCCACGGTGGTGTTGGCGCGCACCGACGCCAATGCGGCCAATCTACTGACCTCAGATGTCGATGAACGCGACAAAAAATTTGTGACCGGCGAGCGCACCGCGGAAGGTCTCTACCTGACCCGCGCGGGGCTCGATCAAGCGATTGATCGGGGTTTGTCCTACGCGCCCTACGCGGACCTTCTGTGGTGCGAAACCGCAGTGCCCGATCTCGACGAAGCGCGGCGCTTTGCCGAGGCTATTCGCCGGCAATATCCCGATCAGTTGCTTGCCTACAACTGCTCGCCGTCGTTTAACTGGAAGAAAAACCTCGACGACGCCACCATCGCCCGCTTCCAACGCGAGCTCGGTGCGATGGGTTACAAGTACCAGTTCATCACTTTGGCCGGTGTTCATAACATGTGGTACAACATGTTTGATCTGGCCAACGAGTATGTGGCGCGCGGCATGACGGCCTACGTTGAAATGGTGCAGGAGCGCGAATTTGCCGCCTCTAAACGGGGTTACACCTTCGCTAGCCATCAGCAGGAAGTGGGCGCCGGGTATTTCGACGACGTCACGACGGTTATTCAGGGTGGGAAGTCCTCCGTGACGGCCCTCACCGGATCCACCGAAGAGCAGCAGTTCCACGGCTAGGCTCTGGGCCTGCTAGCGGGCGTGCTAGCGCCGATCGGTTTCACACCGATCGGCGTTTTTTTTTAAGGACGCAGCAGCGCTGCGGCAATCCCGGCATAAACCCGCGACAAGTCCTCCAAATCGCTGACCCGCACGCATTCGTTTACCTGATGAATCGTCGCATTGATGGGCCCCAACTCGATAACTTGCCCACCAAGGGTTGCAATGAAGCGACCATCGGAGGTGCCGCCGCCGGTGGATAGTTCGGGTACGACCGCTAATTCCTGCGCTAGAACTGCCCCCACGGTCGCGAGCAATTGGCCGGGTTCAGTCAAAAATGGCTCGCCCGATAAATGCCATTCGAGGGTGTAATCCAAGCCGCGCGCGCTTAACACCTCGGCCACCCGGGTTTGCAATGAGTGGGCGGTGTTGGCGGTGGAATAGCGAAAATTGAACCAAGCCGTGAGGTTCGCCGGAATCACATTCTCCACGCCGGTCCCGGCGTGGATATTGGAAATTTGGAACGAAGTGGCGGGAAAAAATTCGTTGCCTTGGTCCCATTCGATGGCCGCTAGTTCGGCCAACGCCGGCGCGGCGTGGTGGATGGGGTTCCGGGCCCGCTCCGGATAAGCCACGTGACCTTGCACGCCATGCACGACCAAGCGGCCGTTGAGCGATCCTCGGCGTCCGTTGCGCAGCAGGTCGCCTAGGCGGTGCTGGCTGCTCGGTTCGCCGACTAAACAATAATCGATGAAGGTGCCACGCTCGCGCAGCGTCTCAACCACCCGGCGGGTGCCGTGTTGCGCCAAGCCTTCTTCGTCGGAGGTCAACAGCAGCGCCAGCGTGCCCCGCAGGGCCCCGGTCTGCGTAGGCAGCCGCTCGATAGCCGTGATCATCGCTGCCAGACTTCCCTTCATATCCGCCGCGCCCCGTCCATAGAGCAAACCGTCCCGGACCTCGGGGACGAAAGGATCGCTGAGCCATTGGGCGGGCTCACCGGGCGGCACGACGTCGGTGTGGCCGGCAAAGCAAAACACTGGGCTACCGCTACCCCGCGTGGCCCAGAGATTGGCAACGCCGGCATGATCCATGCGCTCCAGCGTAAAACCGCAGGCCGCCAGCCGGGCACCAATGACCGTCAGACAAGCGGCATCGTCGGGGGTCACGGAAGGACAGCGGATGAGTTCGCAGGTCAGGTCGAGTGTGGGGTGAGTGCTGGGCTTATTCATGTTGAGTCTCGGCGAGTCTTGCGCTGGCAATCTGCGCATATTGCGGTTCCACCTCACAGCCGATGAAGTGACGCCCGCCGGCCAGCGCCGCCACGCCGGTCGAGCCGGTACCGGCAAAGGGATCTAACACGGTGTGTCCGGGGAGTGTGCTCGCTTCCAGACAGCGCTCGATCAGCGCCACAGGCTTTTGGGTGGGATGGCGGCCGTGGCGTTTCTCGCTGGCTCCGGGGGCAGGCAGGCGCCAGACATTTTTCATTTGGCGCCCCTCATTACGACGTTTCATCTCGGCGTAGTTGAAGACGTGCCGGTGCTGGCTACCTTTCGGTGATTTAGTGGCCCAGAGGATGATTTCGGTCGAATGCGTGAAGCAGCGACAGCCCAGATTGGGCGGTGGGTTGGGCTTTTCCCACACGATGTCGTTGAGGATGCGAAAGCCTAGTTCCATCAGCGCCATGCCGACGCTGAGATAGACATGGGTGGTGCCACTCACCCACAAGGTGCCCGCTGGGGTGAGGACGCGCTGGCATTCGGCCAGCCACGCCAAGTGAAAAGCATGGTCTCCAGCCCAGCCATGGCTGCGGTCCCACTCACCCTTGTTAACCTTGCGCCGTTGGCCGTTCACACAGGTCGTGCCATCGTTGGACAGAAAATACGGTGGGTCGGTCCACACGCAATCCACGCTCTCGGCCGCCAGCGTGGGTAGCAGCAAGCGCTGGTCGGCACAGTACAACCGACTTGCCGCGTGATTGCCTTGCCACACGGGTGTTGGCGCGGTCGGCGCTGGCTGGCGCTTAGGCATTGGGCGCAACTGGGACACGGGCATCGATGGAGAGCGCGTGAATATCGCTCGCCATCAGGGCTTCGAGTGCGGCAAACACGCGCCGGTGGCGGGCCAGCGGTGCGAGGCCCACGAATTCTGGTGTGGTAATAGACAGGCGAAAATGCCCTTTGCCTTCACGGGCACCCGCATGCCCACGGTGGAGGTGGCTTTCATCTGTTAATTCCAGTTGCGCGGTGGGGAAGGCGCTGCGCAGTGCGCTGAGGATTTTTGTACTGCGGTCGGTGGAAGTGCTCAAGGACTCACCTGCCAAAACGGCCGCACATCCCAATTGGCGTAGACCCCTTCCAGTACATAGGGATCGGCCGCGGCCCACTGCGTGGCAGCCGCAAGGTCGGCAAATTCCGCCACGATGAGGCTGCCCGTAAAGCCGCTGGCACCGGGGTTTTGCGCATCAATGGCGGGGAAGGGCCCTGCGAGCGCGACGCGGCCTTCGTTGGTCATCGCGGCTAGCCGTGCGAGGTGTCGCGGGCGCGCGGCGAGCCGGCGTTCCAGGCTGTTTGGCATATCGTTTGCGAGCAAAGCGTAAAGCATGGGATTAGGCGTCGTTGGCGGTGGAGTCCGCGGTTTTATCGTAGCGCATGAGATAGAAGCCTTGCAGCACCACAAAAATGACCGTCAGCCCCAGCACGCCGAAAAGTTTGAAATTCACCCAGACGTCGGTTGAATAAGTATGGGCCACGTAGAGATTGAGCCCGCCCAGCAGCGTGAAAAACAATACCCACGCCAGGTTCAGTCGTCGCCAGATTTGGGGATCGAGCGTTACCGACTCGCCAAAGGCGCGCTGCACCAGTGTTTTAGAGCCGATGAACTGGCTGCCAAGGAAGAATGCGGCAGTCAGCCATCCCACGATGGTGGGCTTGGCTTTGATAAACCTTGCATCATGGAACGCGAGCGTGAGGCCGCCCATCACGACGAACACCGCGAGCATCACGAGTTGTCGGCGGGGCAACTGTCCTTGGCGTCGCCAAGCGATCGCGGCGACCACCAGCGCGACCCCGATGGCAGTTGCGGTAGCGGGGTACACTGCCTCAATGCCGCCAACCCATTTATAAACGGCGAAGAATGCAATAATCGGTAAAAATTCAAGGAGCGAATTCATCTAGGGGTTCGTTCTGACTGGATAACCTCTAGGATTGTTGGTCATGGCCCGCAAGATATCAATTCATCCCACCGACCCACAGCCTCGTTTGCTCCGCCAAGCGGGTGATGTGCTGCGCGATGATGGCCTGCTGATTTACCCCACAGATTCCACTTACGGTCTGTGCTGTCGCATGACGGCGCGCGATGGCCAGCAGCGCATGCATGCGGTCCGCCGCGATGACACCCGCCATTACCTCACGTTGGTGTGTCGCGATCTCTCCTCGCTGGCCAGCCTCGCGAAGGTTGATAACCAAGCTTTCCGCTTATTGAAACAGCTCACGCCGGGGCCCTACACCTTCATCCTGCAGGCCTCACGCGATATTCCCAAACGCATCCTCGATCCCCGACGCCGTACCATCGGCCTGCGGATCCCGGCGCACCCGGTGGCTCAGGGCCTGCTCGAAGAACTGGGCGAGCCGATGCTCAGTGCCACGCTCACCGAACCTGGCTTGGAGGTTCCGTTAGCCGATCCCGACGACCTTTTCGAGCGCTATGGACGCTTCGTCGACCTCATGCTGGACGCCGGTGGTTGCGGCACTGAACCCACGACCATCATTGATCTCCGTGGGGCCGCACCGGTCTTAGTGCGCCGTGGACGCGGCACGGTTGACCGCATTTTTCCCGACTCCGACTAAGGCCACTGGCGATGAATCTGATGGATATTATTGTGGTGGGGGTACCGGGCGTGCTGGCGATCACGGTGCATGAAGTCGCACATGGCTGGGCGGCCAACCGGTTGGGCGACCCGACCGCCGCCCGACTGGGGCGGCTGAGCTTAAATCCTCTGCGCCATATTGATCCCATCGGCAGTGTGTTGTTGCCAGTGCTCTTGAAGCTCGTAGGCTCGCCGTTTCTTTTCGGTTGGGCGAAGCCGGTGCCAGTGAACTGGGAGAACTTGCGCAACCCGCGGCGCGACATGGCGCTGGTGGCCGCGGCGGGGCCGGCGTCCAATCTGTTGATGCTGTGCATTTGGGCGCTGCTGTTCGCCAAAGTCGGTACGGTGCCCGGACTGCGGGAGATGTGTTGGACGGGCGTGCTCTTCAATGCAACAATCATGGCGCTAAACCTGATCCCAATTCCCCCGCTCGATGGCAGCCGAGTGTTGAGTGCCTTTTTGCCTCCGCGGCTGGCCGTGGCCTATAACCGGTTGGAACCTTTCGGTCTCCTGATCGTCGTCGTGCTATTGGCTACCGGTGTGCTGGGAATATTATTGAAACCCATGCTGATGGCGGCAGGCTTCGTGGTCAAATTGCTAATCGGATGACCATAATTTTGATCTTGCGTCCTAACTTACACAGCGAATCCGCACTATGAGTCTCGCCGCCAATAAGCGTGTTCTTTCTGGCATGCGGCCTACCGGCCAACTCCATCTTGGGCACTATCACGGCGTCCTGAAGAACTGGCTGCAACTCCAACATGAGTTTGAGTGCTTTTTTTTCGTGGCTGACTGGCACGCCCTCACCACCAACTACGAAGAAACCGGGCTTATCGCCGACAGCGCTTTCGATATCGTGGTTGATTGGCTCTCGGTCGGGATAAATCCTAGCGCGGCCACTATTTTCGTGCAGTCGCGGGTGCCGGAACACGCCGAGCTGCATTTACTGCTATCGATGATCACGCCGCTCAGTTGGTTGGAACGCGTGCCGACCTATAAAGACCAGCAGGAAAAACTGAGCGGGCGCGACCTCCTAACCTACGGTTTTCTGGGCTATCCGCTGCTTCAAGCCGCCGACATCCTCATTTACAAAGCGGGCCACGTGCCGGTGGGTGAAGATCAAGTTGCGCATATTGAGCTGTCGCGTGAGATTGCCCGCCGGTTCAATTTTATCTACGGACGGGAACTGGGTTTTGAGGAGAAAGCGTTGGCGGCGGTGCGCAAACTGGGTAAGCGTACCGCGGCGTTGTACCAGGAACTGCGCAAGCGCTACCAAGAAGAGGGCCTCACCGAGGCACTCGAACGGGCGCAGGCCCTGTTAGAAGGGCAGCAAAATATTTCCATTGGCGACCGCGAACGGCTCTTGGGCTATCTCGAAGGCGGCGGCAAAGTCATTTTGCCGGAGCCGCGGGCGTTGCTTACGCCGGAATCCAAAATGCCAGGCCTCGATGGCGAAAAAATGTCGAAGTCCTACCACAACACCATTGGGTTACGTGAAGCGCCGGATTCCGTCCGCCAGAAGTTGCGGACCATGCCAACAGATCCCGCCCGAGTCCGCCGCACGGATCCGGGTGACCCAGCCCGGTGTCCGGTGTGGAAGTTTCATGAAATCTATTCGACCTTAGAAGTAAGGCAATGGGCGCAGGAAGGCTGTCGCACGGCTGGCATAGGCTGTCTAGACTGCAAGCAGCCGATCATCGATGCCGTACTCAAAGAACAAGCGCCCATTCGGGAGCGCAGCGAGGAATTTTTAGGCGATCGCGAAACCGTTAAAGCGATTCTCGATGAAGGCTGCGAGGTCGCCCGCAAGGCCGCCCGCGAGACCTTAGACGAAGTGCGTCAGGCCATGAATCTCGACTACCGATGAGCACCCACGACACCCCGGCAAGCGCCGCCGAAGGCGAACGGCCACCTCCACGGCAGGCCGAAATGCCCTTTGCGATCGTGCAAGGGATGCCGCTCACGGAGCCGCCGAAAGACCTCTATATCCCGCCCGATGCATTGGAAGTTTTTCTCGAGGCCTTCGAAGGACCGCTCGACCTGCTGTTGTATCTCATCAAACGGCAGAACCTCGACATTCTGGACATCCCCATTGCCCGGATCACCGAGCAGTACATGGTTTACATTGAGCTGATGCAGGGTACGAAGCTCGAACTCGCGGCCGAGTATCTCGTGATGGCAGCGATGCTGGCCGAGATTAAATCTCGCATGTTATTGCCGCGGCCGCCGCAGCTGACGGAGGAAGAGGCCGATCCACGTGCAGAACTGGTGCGCCGTCTGCAGGAATACGAGCGTTACAAGAAGGCCGCGCTAGATCTCGACGCGCTGCCGCGGCTGGATCGCGAACTCCACCGTGTGACGCTGTCATTTGAGCAACGCGAGGCGCGTCAGCCGCCACCCGAGGTGCCGCTGGAGGCTTTGCTGGCGGCGTTTCGCGACGTGCTAAGGCGTGCCTCGATGTTTGCCGACCATCGCATTGAGCGCGAACCGCTATCCGTCAGAGAGCGTATGACGCTGGTATTGGAGCGCGCGCGCCGGGATACTTTTTTGTCGTTCAGCGCCATGTTTTCGGCCCAAGAAGGCCGTGCGGGCGCCGTGGTGACGCTGCTGGCGGTGCTAGAACTGCTGCGGCAGTCGCTCATCGAACTGGTCCAAAACGACGAGCGCGCGCCGCTGTATCTGAAGCTGGCGGCCTAAGATATGTCGTTGCCGCAGCCTACCCACAAAGCGATCCTCGAAGCCGCAATCATGGCTGCGGACGCGCCGTTGGGTATTGAACGCCTGCTCACGCTATTTGCCGAAGAAGGGGAGAACACCCCGTCGCGGGATGACATCAAGGCCGTCCTTGCCGAGTTAGTCACCGACTACACGGGGCGTGGGATCGAGTTACGCGACGCCGGCGGCGGTTGGCGTTTCCAAACCCGTGCCGAATGTGCGCCTTGGGTTAACCGCCTGTGGGAGGAGCGTAAGCCCCGCTACTCGCGCGCGCTGCTCGAAACCCTCGCCATCATTGCCTATCGTCAGCCGATAACTCGCGCGGAGATCGAAGACATCCGAGGCGTGGCGGTGAGCACCAACATCGTTAAGACGCTGCATGAACGGGAGTGGGTGAAAGTTGTGGGCCACCGGGATGTGCCGGGGCGGCCGGCAATTTTCGCCACCACGCGTGAATTTTTGGCGTACTTTAATCTCACCTCGTTGTCAGATATGCCGACGCTGGCCGAATTACGCGATATCGACGAACTCAATACCGATCTTTTTGCAGATTTCGAAGCTCAAGCCCTCGCTGCTGAGGTGGTCGTTGGACGCGTCGACGATGCGCCTCTAGACCCTCACGCGATGCCCCTTATCCCCCTAGAAACAGCGGCCGCGCTAGCGCCCGATGTTGGAGAATCCCACTGAATTCCGATGTTGAACAGGTTGATCCAGACGAGCGCCTCCAAAAAATGTTGGCGAGTGCCGGCTATGGTTCGCGCCGCGAGATTGAGGCGCTGATGGCCGCGGGACGCGTGATGGTCAACGACAGACCCGCCGTGCTCGGCATGAAAGTCGGGCCGTCAGACCACGTTACTATCGACGGTAAGCCCTGCAACGCGCCCCCTTCGCGACTAGTGCAGAGTCGGGTCATCGGCATTCATAAACCGCCCGATGTGGTGTGCACGCGCCACGATCCAGAAGGCCGCGCCAGTATTTTTGAGTTGCTGCCAGCGGCCGCCAAGCGGTGGGTGATGGTCGGGCGCCTCGATCTGACCACCAGCGGTTTGGTGTTGTTCACCGATGATGGCGAATTAGCCCACCGACTCACGCATCCCAGCTACGAAATTGCGCGTCGCTACGCCGTGCGTGTGCTGGGTACGCCCACGGAGGAGGATGTCGCCGCGATGCTCGCGGGCGTCGAGGTGGAAGGCGAAGTCCTTAAGTTCGACCGCGTCGCCGAAGTAGGCGGCGACGGCGCCAACCGCTGGTTTGATTGTACTTTGCACACGGGTCGTAACCGTGAGGTGCGGCGTCTGTGGGAAGCCCACGGCATCGCCGTGAGTCGCCTGATGCGCGTCAGCTATGGCCCCTTGGCGTTGCCGCGAGAAGTGCGTCCAGGCAAATGGTTTGAAGTGGAAGGCGATCCGCTGATTCGTCTTTATCAAGCGGTGGGGCTGGCCTCGCCCATTGCGGAAACTCCCCCGCGAGTGAACGGGTCGCGCCTGCGTGCCAAAGCGGGCGACCGTTCAGCACCTAGGTCACGTGCCGGTACAGAAGCGACTGGAACCAAAAAAATGGCAGCTGATCGAACTGCAAAAATTAACTACCTTGCCCCAGGTGAGCGTCCGCGCAGCGGTCCACCGCGTGGGCGGGGAGATGCGCCGGGTTACGCGGGTGCGGGTGATCGACCGCGCAGCGGTCCACCGCGCGAGCGGGGAGATGCACCGAGTTATTCGGGTGCCGGAGATCGACCGCGCAGCGGTCCACCGCGTGGGCGGGGAGATGCGCCGGGTTACGCGGGTGCGGGTGATCGACCGCGCAGCGGTCCACCGCG
>CAIPNE010000069.1 GCA_903866355.1 uncultured Gammaproteobacteria bacterium | reverse complement strand
TGCCTAGCGACTTGCCTCCCGTTCGCGCCCCCGTTCGTGTGCTCGAAGAGAACGAGCGTCTGCCGCTGATTCTGGGCTTTCAACCCATCGGCGAAAACACCGCCAGCGAGACCCGTTTTATCGAGCGAGGCCAAGGGATCTACGTCTACGACACCGATGGTCGCGAATACATCGAGGCCACTGCGTCGTTCTACGTGGCCTCGCTGGGCTATCAACATACTGAACTCATCGACGCCATCATGAGCCAGTATCGCGAGTTGCCGTTTTTTGTCTCGGCGCTTAATCGCACCAGCAAGAGCTCACTGGATTTGGCGGAGCGGCTGGTAGCAATGGTGCCGGTACCGGACGCGCATATTTTGTTCGCCTCGACCGGCTCCGAAGCCAATGATTTTTTGATCAAGCTACTGCGCTTTCAGGCGATCGTGCGCGACCAGCCACAACGTCACACGATCATCGGACGGCAAGGGAGCTATCACGGCGGCACGCTAGCCGCCGCGAGTCTTACGGGCGGGCATCACGAGGAATTTGGCCTGCCGCTGGCGGGTTTTCGACATGTCTCGCAGCCGGATTATCATGGCTCGCGACTGCCGGGTGAAACCCCGTCGACTTTTGCAGGCCGCTTGGCCAAGGAACTCGACGATTTAATCCACCATGAACCAGCGAACTCGGTGGCGGCATTTTTTGCTGAACCGATTAGTTTCTCGGCGGGCTTCAAGACCCCACCAGCGGAATATTTTCCCGCGATAGCGGCGGTTCTGGAAGAGCATGATATTAGTTTTGTCGTCGACGAAGTGATTACCGGTGGTGGGCGCACGGGGTCATTTTTTGGCTCGGAGACCTACGACTTAAAGCCGACCCATATCACGCTGGCCAAGGCCATCACGAGCGGCTACTTCCCTTTGTCTGCGATTGTTATCGGGCGCGAACTCTACGCAGATCTGGAGCGCGGCTCGGCCGCGGTGGGCACGCTGGCACATGCTGCCACCTACGCTGCTCATCCGGTAGGCGCTGCCGCCGCCTTGAAGGTGCTCGAAATCATCGAGCGCGACCAGCTAGTAGCGCACGCTGCGCGCATGGGCGAGCATCTTGCGCGGGGGCTGCGCGCATTTTCTGGGCACCCACTCGTGGGCGAGGTTCGCACCCAGGGGCTGGGTGGCGCCTTAGATTTTCTCCTGCGGGATCGGGACGACCGGACCATTAACGATACCGCCAGCGCCGAGGCTACCTGCTTGGAGGTGTATGCCGTGTTGCTGGCTGCCGGCGTTGTGGGGCGTGCCGCAGGTCGCAGTTTAATTTTTGCCCCGCCGCTGATTATTCAAGCGAGCGAAATTGATGAAATCTGTACGCGCCTCGGGCGATCGTTGGACATCGTGCTCGCGCGCCGGCGCTGATCGCGACGCCAACGGCCGGGATGCGCGGTGCGGTCAGTTTTAGGCGAGGTGCCGCGCGAAGGTGTTTGGGCGTCGAGGCGCGTCAGTGGTGCGCACTGCGCCGGAGGCTGGTTCGCGTTGGTTTTTGTTGATGCCTTAGTCGTGCTGGTTTGGGGCGTCGCCGCCCGAACCTTGTCCTAGACTCCCCTCGTGCCGCGGGATTGGCGGCGCCGAAAAATCACCTTCACTTAGGAGCCCGTATGAACACCAGAAACGAATTACTTTGCATCTGGAGCGCGATTCTTTTCGTCGTGGTTTTCACCTTGGGTCTGTGGCCGCTGGCGCACTTCCTACCACCGCACTTACCGACCGCCGGGGCGGAGGAAATAGCCGCGCTGTATCAGGGGCGAACTTGGCAAATACGCTTAGGATTGTTCCTGATGATGGGGTGTTCGGGGCTAGTCTGCGCGTTTGTGGCGGCCATTACGGTGGCGATAAAGCGCATGGAGAAAGGCGCGGGCATTCTGACCTACACACAGTTGTCAGCCGGCACCTGCGGTGCGGTGTTCCTGATCGTGCCGTGTCTGGTGTGGACTGCGGCCGCGTTTCGTCCGGACCGTAGCCCGGAACTCACCTTGCTCCTGAACGATGTGGGCTGGATCATGCTCTTTATGCCCTTCACCACTTTTGTGGTGCAGAACATCGCCATTGGACTTGCCGTGCTTGGCGACTCCAACACCCCCACGATACTGCCGCGCTGGGTGGGCTTCTTTAATCTCTGGGTGGCGGTGCTCTTTATCCCCGGCGGTCTGCTGACCTTCTTCAAGACCGGCCCTTTCGCTTGGAGTGGCGTATTCGTCTACTGGGTGCCGCTGGTGGTATTTCTCAGCTGGTATTTGGTGATGTTTGTGGTGCTGCGACAAGCGGCGATCAAGGCCGGTCGGGCGGCGTGATGCACCCACCGGCCCGCGTGATAAGGCTGGGTTGCGGTCTGCGCGCACAATGACCCACGCCACCAACGAGCCTGCCCGGCACTTGCCCGGCGAAGCCGGCGTCTGGGTGTTTATTCTGGGTGACCTGCTGATGTTCGCCGCGCTGTTCATCACGTTTGCCTATTACCGAAGCAATGACGTGGCCAGCTTTATTGAGTCACAGCACGCCCTTAATCAGCGGTGCGGTGCGCTTAACACAATCTTCATGCTCACCAGTTCTTGGTGCGTGGCGATCGCCGTGCAGGTTGCGCGTGTTGGAAAAACCCGCGCGGCACGCCGCTGGCTGGTGGGGGGCATGGCCTGCGCGGTGTGCTTCGTGGTGGTGAAAATTTTTGAGTATCAGGAAAAAATAGCCGCGGGCATCACCCTCACGAGCAACGATTTTTTCATGTACTACTACATGCTAACGGGTCTGCACCTGATGCATGTGTTACTGGGTTTGGGGGTTCTGATCTTCCTCTGGCGCAGCCTTTATGCACCAGTGAGCCACACGAGCGTGCGCACACTGGAAAGCGGTGCTTGCTTCTGGCACATGGTGGACCTCCTTTGGATCGTCCTGTTTGCGCTGCTTTATATGTTGCGATGATCCCCGGCGCGAACCCATCAATCCTGCGGGTAACTTGGCTGTGGGGACTGCTCATCGCAGCGACCGCGCTGTCTTGGGCGTTTGGACACGGCTTGGGTGCTGGCGTAGATACGCGCTGGAGTGGCACCGCGGTGCTGGTCATCGCTTTCCTTAAGGCGCGCGTCGTGTTTCTCGACTTTATGGAACTACGGCATGCGCCGCTCTCGCTACGACTCGCGTTGGAAGCTTGGACCATCGCGGTCGCCAGCACCTTGCTGGTGCTCTACTGGCGGGTTGCCTAGCCGACGCCGCATTTCATCTCCTGCCCGAGTCTTTTTTTAGGGCGACTCGTCTTCCCGTGCTGCGGCAATCAGTGCGTGTGGCGATGATGAATGTCGGGAAAGTGGGGATGTTGGTGGGTTATTTCGGCATGGTCATGTGGGTGAGCATGCGGCTCTTGTCCATTCCAACTGGGGTCATGAGCATGCCGATGGTGATCATCGTGCCGATGCGAATGAGCGTGTGCGAGCCGTTCATGCGTGTGGAGGTGGTCGTGCCGTTCGGTCAAGTGCAGCCAGACGCCTAGGCTCATGAGCAGGCACGCAAGCCAGAACGCCGACGTAGTGGTGTCGCCCAATAGCGCTACCGCCATGGCGGCACCGATGAACGGTGCGGTTGCGAAATATGCCCCTGTGCGCGCGGCACCCAAGCCACGTAAAGCCAAGACAAACATCACCAAGCTAATGCCGTAGCCACCTAGGCCCACCAGCATCGCGGCCAAAAATTTGGCCGTGGTGGGCAGTTGCGCGCCAACCAGGAGCGCCAAGGCCATGTTGATCGTGCCGGCGATGAGGCCCTTGGCCCCCGCGATGAACAAGGCGTCAGAGGCTGAGACTTTGCGGGTTAGGTTGTTGTCGACGGCCCAGCATAAGCACGCTGCTGCGATCGCCAGTGGGCCCATCGCGTTAGTGACCGTGACCTCCCCGCTGGGCCAGGCGAGCACCACCCCACCCGCAACGATGGCAACCATGCCGAGCACAACCCGCCGATCCGCGTTTTCTTTAAACGCGAGCCATGCGATCAACGCCGTTAGCACGGCTTCTAGATTGAGCAGCAGTGACGCGCTTGAGCTGCTGGCCGCACTTAGGCCAAACAGCAAGCACACGGGTGCGACGAGGCCACCGAAAAATATAGAGCCCAGTAACCACGGCCATTCGGCCGGCGTCAGGCCCGATGTTCGCCAGCCCCGGTCGCGCACAAGACGCAGCAGGCCCAGCCCAATCCCACTACCGACATAGAGCACGCCAGCCAGCATCCAAGGTGACATGGTGCCGAGCAGCAGCTTGGCCAATGGGGTGCTGGCGCCGAATAGCACAGCGGCTGTGAGGGCATACAGAACACTACGGCTCACGGAAATACCGCCCTTAAAATAAATAGGTGCAGTTAGATTGCACGACCACCCTCGGCGCCCTGTCTGGGCCGTCGCGCACTTAGTGCTGGCACCGGTACAGATTGATCGCCAAGGATTCGAATCATTTCAGGTTGCCGTCGATGCGCGCGGCAATTCAGTCGTTTGGGAGTGATGGCCAAATAGGCGGGTTCTTTTGAATCAGCCCCAAAGGTGACTGCGAGGTGTTCATCACTGGCGCCAATTTTTCT
>CAIPNE010000068.1 GCA_903866355.1 uncultured Gammaproteobacteria bacterium | reverse complement strand
GCCCTTGCCCAAATCAACGCTGCAAGCATCGCGCACCTCAAGAAAATGCGGGCCTTTGTCGACCCGCAACAAGGGGTTCAGGCGACGCCCACCACATTGCCTGCGTTCACCACCGCCCCTGATCCCTCCGGCGACATCGGGACTGTGGCGGCCGCGGTGGTCCCAACCAACAACGGGTTTTTTCGGCCGCTCGGCACTAACAACCGAACTTGTCTGACCTGCCACCAGCCACAAAATGCTTGGAGTTTCAGCGCCGCCAGTGCACAGGCCCGCTTTAGCGCGACCAACGGATCGGACCCACTGTTTAGACTCGTTGATGGCGCAACCTGTCCGACCGCCGACGTGTCTACGCTGGCCGCACAGGCGAAGGCTTATGGACTGCTGACGCATAAGGGTCTGATACGAATTGGCTTGCCATTGCCCGCGAACGCGCAGTTCAGGATCACCGCCATTAGCGATCCCTACAACTGCAACACCAATCCGGTTACGGGCCTCGCCGCAGGCTTCGGCAGCGGGATAGTTTCGATCTACCGCCGGCCGCTGCCCACCGGCAACTTGGGTTTTCTGAATACCATCATGTGGGACGGACGAGAGCCCAACCTGTCCACTCAGGCGACTAACGCCGTGCTCGGTCATGCGCAGGCGAGTCTGCCACCGAGCCCAACTACCATCGCCCAAATCGTGGGCTTCGAAAGCAGCGTCTTAACTGCTCAGCATGCGGACAACAACGCCGGGATTCTGAGCAGTAATGGGGCGACCGGCGGGCCGGTCAATCTCCAAGCGCAGTTAAATGCCTTTCTACAACGTCCCGCTGTGGCGGGTCTTTTCAATCTTTTCAATGCTTGGACGGCGCCCACAGGACCCGACGCGGCAGCGCAGGCTGCGGTGGCGCGCGGGCAGGCCCTATTCAATCGCAACACCTTCCCGATCACCCGTGTGGCGGGCCTAAATGACGTGCAGAACGTCAACCGCATCACCGGATCCTGCAGCACCTGCCACAACAATCCGAATGTCGGTAATCACTCCGTGGACACCCTGTTCAATATTGGGATCGCGGATGTCCCGCCGAATGGGAGAGTGCCAAGCGATTTACCGATCTTCACGCTGGTCTGCACCAGTGGGGCGCTCGCCAGACAGACGTTCACCGTGACGGATCCAGGCCGAGCCCTGATTACTGGCGCCTGTGCAGACATCGGCAAATTAAAGGTCCCGGCGCTGCGTGGGCTTGCAGCGCGCGCTCCCTACTTCCACGATGGTCGCGCTGCCAGCCTGCTCGATACCGTGAATTTCTATGACACCCGTTTCACTATCGGGCTGACCGCCCAACAGAAAGCCGATCTGGTCGCGTTCCTCGGGAGCCTCTGATCGCGCAGTCCGTCGTCCCCGCAGCAGGGGACCGAGCAAGTTGCGGGAGTCAGTGAAGTAAGGAGGATTGGGCTCGGCCAAAGACACCGTGGTGCCGGGCGGCACGGTCTCGTCAATCAGCGCGAAGGCCTGTCCGTCACCGGCACCAAGACTCAGTCGGTGCCCCGCCGGCGGTACGCGCTCCGTCACCGCGGCGCGCGACCGGCCTACCCTGTATGCCCGACCACCTAAACCTGCGTAAAACCGGGGTTCTCGGCGGTGATTACCCGCAGGGCAAACGGAGATGAAGAGACTAGGGCGCGCGGAAAATACTGATTTTGGCGGCTTCGGCCAAGGCATCACCCACAGCAGCAAAGGCCAGAACCTCCCGGGGGTGGGGAGTCCAGCCAGCTAAGAACAAGGCTCAGAGATAATTCGAGTCCGTCAATTGGGCGTCAATTGACAAGTGACGAACTCGCCACCTTTCATGACCACGTCCAAATTGTTGCGGTCTTGCAGAATGGTGATGTCTTTAGCGGGATTGCCGTTGACCACGAGGAGGTCAGCGAGCTTGCCGGCCTGGATGATGCCGCCATCTTGGCCGAGTAATTCGTAGCCATTTTTGGTCGCCCAGGTGATGACCTCCAACGGTGATATGCCAGGGCCTTTTACGTAGGCCTCAAGCTCGCAGGCGTACTCTCCGTGGGGCATGACGCCGATGCCAAAGTCATCCCCAATGACAAACTTGACGCCCGCTTGCTGTGCCTTGGGAATAATTTGATAGGAATGTTCTAGGCCTTTTTCCATTTCATCAATGCCGCTAAAGCCGGCTTTCCCGGTCTTACGTTTTTGTTCGACCATCTTCCAAGGAAAATACAAACTGGGGGTGACAAACGTCCCTTGCTTCACCATTCCTTCAATGCATTCGGCGTCCATCATGTCGCCATGATCGATGACATCTATGTTGGCCTTGAGGCCCGCCAGAATGCCTTTTTTCGAAATAATGTGACCGCGAATTTTTTTGCCGCGCTCGTGCGCCGCCTCCACTGCGGCATCTATTTCGGCTTGGCTCATGGTCATCACATCAGCTGGCCACATCAGGCCGTGGCCACCAGTGGGGTAGAGTTTGATCATCTCTACGCCACGTTTGATTTCTTCACGCACCGCTTTGCGAAAATCGTCCGGGCCGTCGCAAATCCGGGCGAGGCCGTCCATGTTTAATTTCCAAAAATCTGGGTGGCAGTCGACAGAATCTCCGGTGGTCACGAGATCGCGCCCGCAGCTTAGAAAACGGGGGCCCAGAATGAGTTTGTTATCGATAGCCTGTTTCAACGTGACGTCGATATTGTGCATTGTGCCGGCACCCACGGCCCCGGTGTAGCCGGAGCGTAGGAGTAATTCGGCGTTTTTAGCGGCGATGAGCGCGAGGTAGGTCGCCGGGTATTTCATGTCGATGTCGTGCAGGTTCATCACATTGTCGTAGGCCACATGGTAGTGACACATCACCATGCCGGGCATCAGCGACTTGCCGGCCAAGTCGTAGACCACGTCTTGCGCGGTGGGCTTGGGCGTGTTGCTGCTGGTACCCACGGCGGTGATCCGTTCCCCCTCAACCACTACCGTGGTGTTGGCTTTGGGCCGGTTGATGCCGTCAATGAGATTAGCCCCGCGAAAGAATGTGCGTCGCATAGAAAATTCTCCTTCAGCCTGTGTGATGTCGCCTCAAGCCAGCCGGCCAGAGTCGTTTTTTATCTGCCTCATGAGGCGGCTTGTCAACAAAGAAACCGTCCTGCTGGCGACTGGTGCACCGTGCAAGCTCGCCGCCGAGGGCGAGGAAATACTGCTAGAGTTCAGCTGCGCGCGCGAGATTCCCTAATTTAATCGAGGAGGCTGTATGGCGTTTTCGG
>CAIPNE010000067.1 GCA_903866355.1 uncultured Gammaproteobacteria bacterium | reverse complement strand
TTATTCAAAAATGCCGTTCGCACCCGCTTGCATGGAATCTCACCGAGTCGCCACAATTTTATGTGGGGAATGTTGTTGCTCTTGGTATCCGTATCCCATCGTCGCTCAGGCACTGGCTTGCCGAGATTGAGGGGCGTGCCAGTTGTCTGCTGTGGAACCTCAGGCAGCGCGTGAGCGGACGTTGCCGGCCCATGTGCCGCTTTCTAGTCTCAGACGCGGGTTTGCCAATAATTTGGCCGTCGATGGTGGTGGGCCACGGCAACCACATAAAGCATGTCCTTACGTGGTCGGTAGATCACCGTGAAGGGGAAGCGCCTGACTAGCATTCGGCGGTAGTGCTGCCACGTGGTAGCGCCGATGGCGGGGTTTTCGAGAATCCGTGTGGTGGTGCGCTCGACGTCGGCGATGAAGGCAAGCCCGAGTCCTGCGACCTGAAGTTCGTCGTACCGAGCCGCTTCACGAAGTTCCTGCGCCGCTCCCTGATGGAACCGGATGTTGATCACTTCAGGGCATTGCGAGCGTTTGCGAACGCCTCGGTGGCGGGTAGGGTGACCGCCGCACCATCGACGATGTCACGCCAGCGGGTATCGACTTCAACGCGCCACGCCTCGGTGACATCACCGTCGTCCAGTGCGTCGAGCGACTCAATCAGCGACAGCGCCAAGCGAGCCCGCTCCGACTCGGAGAGCTCCCTGGCTTGTGATTCAACTTCGGGGAACG
The DNA here is from genome assembly GCA_903866355.1 of uncultured Gammaproteobacteria bacterium. Taxonomy (GTDB): domain Bacteria; phylum Pseudomonadota; class Gammaproteobacteria. Next base: position 1,894 of record CAIPNE010000067.1, on the reverse strand, counting down.
TCGAGGCCATGGCCGTTTCACTCTTGAGTCCTGAGACAGAAGCTAGGGTTGAATTCGGTCGGGGTCAAGTTGGGAATTTGCGCAAAGGATTCTCGGTGCAATCCTGCTGACGTTCGCGTGCTGAACGACGATTCTCGTCCCTACCGCCTGCTGTCGGGATGAGGACGACTGCGCCAGTCGGTACCGATGTTTTTGCTCATTTACCGCAAGGACACCCGCAGGACAACGCCCACAACTGCCGTCTAAACAGCGGGATCAGGTCTCCCGCTTTGCATTCTGCGCGTCATTATTTCAAGCTCCGCTGATCGTCAGGCCCCTACGCATTGAATACCCATACGCGTGTTGCACGTGAGCTCGCGTGGCGACCGGCGCAAGCCGATTGCCAAAGAGGATGTGGTTAGCTCGCTGTTCCTAGAGATCGTCGGCCAGGCGGCCCAATGTTGTCGCGTGGGAAATGGGGGACCTGACCCCATGACCCGTCCCTGTTTTGGCGAAGTGCGTCGAGCGCCATGCGGTCACGCTCATTCCCCCGTGCTTGCACTCGTCCGATTTGATGGCGGTGTTCCAGCAAAACGTCGTGCATCCTTGAGTAGCAGAATCAGTTGCCGTTCGTGTGCTGGTGTCGACTCGAAGCCAAAACGACGATAGAACGCCGCGGCATTTTCGTCGATGGGGTGTGTCAGCAGAGCCCGAATGCCTGCGTGCTCAGCAATTGCAACTGTTCGGCGAATAGCGTCTTGCAGCATGCTGAAACCAAGACCCTGTCTTTGGTAGTCGAGATCGACAGCAAGCCTTGCCAGAATGACCAGCGGAATCGGGTACTGGCCCATCCCGCGACGAATTCGTTCGGGGGCGTCGAGCGTGTCGATCTGGCCAACTGTTAGGCTGAAGTACCCGGCAACGCGGCTTCCTGCGCAGACGACGAACGTTTTCGCTGAACCACTACCTTGAGCTTGGCGTGCGTGTCGTAGCAGCCAATCGGTGAGGGCTAGTTTCCCACAGTCAAAATCCTCCAGCCGATGGTTCGGGTCTAGTGACTGTGGTGCCGATAGGCTCATTTTTCAGCCCACACTGGGCTCCGGGAGAACAAATTGGCCAAACCGGGGTTGTCAGACTCTGGTCGATCCAGCATTTCTAGGAGCGCTTGGTACTGACTGCCGGAAACCATAAACAAGCGTTGGTCGAGCAAGGTGTGTTCTGCTGCTTGGTAGGCGGCATCGAGAATGAAATCAGTTAACGATTTGTGTGCGACCTCGGCGGCGCGACGCAGAACGGTTTCTTGTTCAGGTGTCGCGCGCAGGCCGAGCCGGGCCGAGCGAGCGGTAGTAGCGGTCATGGCAAATTCCCCCAAGATGTACAGCAGGCTCGATGTTAGTACGAATGACGCAATTTGTAGAGAAGGACACTTTCCGGCATACACCACGCTCCAATCTCGGGGGGCCGGCGGCGGGCTATCAGTCGGCAGCATCGAACCAGGCGAGATAGGCGGCCCTCCCAATCTGGGCAATGCCTGCCCAATCGGCCGCTTGTTCTAAAAGCAAGACCGTCGCCTTACGAACGGACTCTGGCGAAGAATGCGGACGCGGGTTCGGTTCCGTGTTCCACTGTCCTAGTCTAATAAATTCGCACACCCAGATTGGTGGAAATCACCTGAGCAACAAACGTAACGAACATCAAACGAAGAGTTTTTGACGCCAGCAGCAAGCTGCAAATCGTTCAAATGATCCGAATTCAAGGCTTAAGCATTGGCGAGGTCTGCCACCCAACGCCTTCGAGCATCAATTGGCAATCAAATAACCTATCGGCGTGTGCGAAATAATTTGCCCACAACCAACGCCATGCAGCCCTTTATTATTCGCCCTCACCAAAAATTAGCCGCACCTAACAACTCAGC
>CAIPNE010000066.1 GCA_903866355.1 uncultured Gammaproteobacteria bacterium | reverse complement strand
GAAGAGCGTCGGTATCCAATCGGCGATCTTGCAGCGGTAGACTTGTTCGTCTGCACTTGGGGCGACCCGCGCATCGCGCACCTGATTGTGAGTCTGGTCTTTGACGACCAGCCGCCGCTGGCATTTTCAATAGAGACCCGCCGCGAGGTCTCCGAAAGCTGGTCAATTCTCGCAGGCTTCATGAAATCGTATGAGCTGATCGTCCTGGCTGCTGATGAGCGCGACGTCATTCGTGTCAGAACCAATCTGCGGGCTGAGCAAGTGCGTCGCTATCGCCTGAAATCAAGCCCGCAAATGCGCCGTAATCTACTCAACCAGTACATCGCCCAGATGAACTCGCTGGCGCGTAAGCCACGCTTCTACAACACTTTATTTCGCAATTGCACGACGGAAGTCGTGCGCATCCTGCGCGCCTCGGGCCGTCGACTACCGCTCGACTGGCGCATATTGGTATCCGGCGCAGTGCCTGACTATCTCTACGATTTAGGTTTACTGGAAGACTCGCGCCCATTGGCGGTGGTCACGGCCAGCGCCGACATCGGTGCCGCGGCGCGCGCGGCCGACCAAGATCCGGCGTTCTGGCGACGGATTCGGCAGGTAACGCCACCGGATCAGGTGCTAACGCTCGACGCCCAGGGCGAACCCCTAGGTTCGCCACCGACGGGGGGTGGTGCAATGGTTTAAAACCATGACAACCAATGCCTCTATTCACAGGGTCAAACAACAGGGCTGGGGGTCTTTTGAGCGAGATCTGTGGCAGCGTAATGACGACGAACCCATCGTCCGCCACGATGAGTCGCTTAATCGCAGTCGCCAATCCCTAGCCGAGAACCCGGCCCGTTGGTCAGAAGACCACCAAAAACCCACGCGAACCACATCGAAAATCAAGGACGATAAGGGCTTTTTGTCTGAAGCCGTCGTTGCTCTGGCACCGAGCACAACTGCGAGGTCCGAGTCGCCTGCACGGCGACAGTACGTTAGGATTGCGCCGCCGGCACGGCAAGATTTCCTCCCTCCTCATCAACCGGAGCCTTTATGTCTTCTAAGCTCTATCCAGACGCTCAGCATGCCCTAGCGGGACTGACCGCCGATGGGATCACCGTCATGTCCGGCGGATTCGGACTGTGCGGCATCCCCGAAAACCTCATCACGGCGTTACGCGATTCGGGCGCCAAAAATCTCACCATCATCGGCAACAATGTGGGCTGCGACGAGCATGGCATGTGGCTCGTGTTGGCTAACAACCAAATCCGCAAGGTGCTGGCCAGCTATGTGGGCGAAAACAAAATCCTCGAGAGCCGTTACATGAACGGTGAAATTGAGATTGAGTTCAATCCACAGGGCACACTGGCCGAACGCATTCGGGCGGGTGGTGCCGGCATTCCGGCTTTTTTCACCCGCACGGGCTATGGCACGGCGGTCGCTGAAGGCAAAGAAACTCGGCAGTTCAATGGCGAATGGCATGTCATGGAAACGGGTCTCACCGCAGATATCGCGCTGATCAAAGCCTGGAAAGGCGACGCTGCCGGTAACCTCGTGTATCGCAAAACAGCGCGCAATTTCAATCCGATGATGGCCACTGCGGGTCGGGTGACGGTCGCGGAAGTGGAAGAACTGGTGCCGGTGGGCAGTTTTGATCCTGACCACATCCATACCCCGGGCATTTTTGTGCAACGCCTGTTCGTTGGGCAGAACTATACCAAGCACATTGAGCGCCGCACGACGCGTGCGCGGGAGAGCAACTAATGGCCTGGACACGCGAACAAATGGCGGCCCGCGCCGCCCGCGAACTACGCGACGGATTTTATGTGAACTTGGGTATTGGCATCCCTACCTTGGTTGCCAACGTCATCCCTGAAGGGATGACCGTGACCCTGCAAAGCGAGAACGGCATGCTCGGCATGGGACCCTTCCCTTACGCGGGCGAAGAAGACGCGGACCTCATCAACGCCGGCAAGCAGACCATCACCGAACTGCCACAAACCAGCTATTTTTCGAGCGCCGACAGCTTTGCCATGATCCGCGGCGGCCATATCAATCTGTCCATCCTCGGCGGCATGCAGGTCTCCGAAAGCGGCGATTTGGCGAACTGGATGGTGCCCGGAAAAATGATCAAAGGCATGGGCGGCGCGATGGATTTGGTGGCGGGGGTAGGCCGCGTGGTCGTCGTGATGGACCACTGCGAAAAAAGCGGCGAGTCGAAATTTAAAGCCAGCTGCACGCTGCCGCTCACCGGCAAAGGCGTAGTGGACTTACTGGTAACCGATTTAGCGGTCTTTGAAATTGACCGCCGAGGTGGCGGCGCGCGGCTGATCGAACTCGCCGAGGGTGTCACGCTGGCTGACATCCAAGCCAAAACCGATGCCACTTTCGAGAACTGCCTCGGCTGAGGCCGCAGGCTGTGGTACGACGGGCGCAGACAGAGGCGCCCGCCAGTCCAACCCGCGCACCGTGCGGCAGACGACGCCACACTAACGGTTGCGACTGGCAGTGAGGCCTGGGGGACACCCCGGCGCTAGTCGCCAAAGGGTTCTGCTGGGCGCCACCACGAGGGCCCGGCGCTCAGCGTGTGATCAACATCAACACGGAGGAGCTGGATCATGAAAGTCGGCAT
>CAIPNE010000065.1 GCA_903866355.1 uncultured Gammaproteobacteria bacterium | reverse complement strand
TGCTGGCCCCAGTGGTGACCGACATGAAAGAGGCGGCCAACGCGCTGCGCTGGTGCGTGGCCGAAATGGAGCGGCGCTATAAGCTGATGGCCACGCTCGGCGTGCGCAACATCGGCGGCTACAACCGCAAAGTGAGCGATGCCGTTGCTGCCGGCACACCGCTATACGACCCCTTCTTTAAACGCCGTAACGACAGCGAATCTCCCAAGCCGCTCGACCACCTGCCCTTCATCGTGGTGATCGTGGACGAATTGGCCGACATGATGATGACCGTCGGTAAAAAGGTGGAAGAGCTCATCGCTCGCCTGGCGCAGAAAGCGCGGGCCGCTGGCATCCATCTGATTTTGGCGACGCAGCGCCCCTCGGTGGACGTGATCACGGGTCTTATCAAGGCGAATATCCCCACCCGAATGGCGTTCCAAGTGTCTTCGCGGGTGGATTCCCGCACCATCCTTGACCAAAGCGGCGCAGAAAGTCTGCTGGGTCATGGCGACATGCTCTATCTGCCGCCGGGCACCTCGATGCCACAGCGCGTTCACGGCGCTTTTGTCTCGGATCAAGAAGTCCATAAAGTGGTGGAACAGCTACGCGCCTTGGGCGCACCCGAATACATCGACGCCATCGTCAATGCGCCTGCCGAAGGCATGGAAGAGGGTGCAGGCTTCGATGCCGTTGATACTGGCGGCGAGCAGGATGAGTTATTCGATCAGGCGGTGCGCATCGTGACCGAGACCCGGCGTGCGTCTATCTCGGGGGTCCAGCGGCGGCTGAAAATAGGCTACAACCGGGCGGCCCGCATGATGGAAGACATGGAACGGGTTGGCATTGTGGGCGAGCTGCAGTCTAACGGTGCGCGCGAAGTGCTCGCCCCACCGCCACCTAAAGACTAAGCCCATGCGCGTCCTAATTTATTGGCTGTTGAGTGCTGCGTTGAGCATCGGGTGTGTAGGCAGTACGGCGGCTACGGCCAGCGTGCAACTGCAGGGTTTCCTCGCCGATGTGCGTTCTTTCCAAGCAGACTTCGAACAACAACTCTTTGATGAATCCGGCGCGCTCATTGAAACCTCGCACGGCAAGGTGTGCATTGCCAGACCCGGACGTTTCGATTGGGACTACCGTGCACCGTATCAGCAGCGCATTATTTCCGATGGCAAAACCCTGTGGATTTACGATGTCGACCTCGCCCAGGTCACCGAGAACCCTGTTAGCACGGGGACGGTGGATTCTGCGGCGCAACTATTGGGCGACGATTTTGACCTCAACGCCAATTTCACCTTGAGTGAAATGCCCGCCGTGGAGGGCGTGGACTGGGTGAAACTTGCGCCCAAAAAGCCTGGCAGACAATTCAACGAAGTAGCGATTGGACTGCGCGGGGGCGAGCTGGTGGCCTTGCGGTTACAAGACAATCTGGGTCAGACCACGGCCATCAAGTTCTTTGCCGTCACGCGTAATCCGCGTGTAGCGCCCGAACGTTTCCGTTTTACCCCACCGGCAGGCACGGATGTCATCCACGGAATCGGTGGCTGAGACCTGCGCGGTGAGCGTTCACCCGTAGCGACATGAGTACCGAATCCCGCGTACCCGACCCCCGGCCCCTTGCCGATCGACTGCGCCCACAAACCCTCGATGAGGTCGTGGGCCAAGCGCAGGTGCTGGGCCCGGGCAAGCCACTGCGGCGCGCACTGGAGGCGGGCCAAATCCATTCGCTGGTGTTGTGGGGCCCGCCCGGAACGGGCAAAACCACGATCGCGCAGCTGATCGCGCGGCGGGTCGATGCGCATTTCATTGGGGTGTCGGCGGTTCTCAGTGGGGTGAAGGAAATTCGGGCGGCGATCGATGAGGCGCGCACGCATGGCGCGCAAGGCCGTCGCACGGTGGTCTTTGTCGATGAGGTCCACCGCTTCAACAAAGCTCAGCAAGATGCTTTTCTGCCGCATATCGAGAATGGCACCATCACTTTTGTGGGGGCGACCACCGAGAATCCGGCGTTTGAACTCAACAACGCCTTGCTGTCTCGCTTGCGCGTCTACGTGCTGCGGGCCCTAACCCCCGAGGCCCTGGTAGAACTCCTCACGCGCGCCGCACAGAGCCTTCACGCTGAGACGCCGTTTGATATCTCGGACGAGGCTTTGAGTGCGCTGGCGGCAGCCGCCGATGGCGATGCGCGGCGCGCGCTCAATTTGTTGGAACTCGCCGTGGGCCATTCCGACGGGGTGCCCATCGACCGCGCCTTCATCGAAGACTTTGTGGGCGGTGCGGGCATCCGCCGCTTTGATAAAGGCGGCGATGTTTTCTACGACCAAATTTCCGCGCTACACAAGGCCGTGCGCGGTAGCCATCCGGACGGCGCGTTGTACTGGTATGCGCGTCTGCTGGATGGCGGCTGTGATCCACTCTACGTGGCACGCCGCGTGGTGCGGATGGCCACGGAAGACATTGGTATTGCCGATCCGCGCGCCCTGCAAATAGCGCTCGCCGCTTGGGATACCTTTGAGCGTTTGGGCGCTCCAGAAGGCGAACTTGCCATTGCCCAAGCGGTGGTTTATTGCGCGGTCGCCGCCAAGAGCAACGCGGTGTATGCGGGGCTGAGTGCGGCGCGAGCAGACATCGAATTGCACGGGTCCTTGCCGGTGCCCGACCATTTACGCAACGCACCCACGGCATTGGCGCGCGCGCTGGGGCATGGACGCGGCTATCGCTATGACCACGCGCACGCCAATGCGCATGCCCAAGGTCAGACTTACCTCCCTCCGGTCCTCGCGGAGCGCCAGTATTATCAGCCGGTGGAGCGGGGGCTGGAACAAAAAATCGCCGAGAAGTTGCGCTACCTGCGCGGTGAAGCAGCGAAACCTGCCGCCTCGGACGGGGAGTGAGCCACCACGGCCAAGTGATGGCTTGGCCCCATGGTGTGGCGTGGCGTTTAGGGATGTTCCGTTGGCTGGCTTGCGCGCCTGACGCAGGCCTCGCCCCGGCAGGTGGGCCGCGTGTGCGAGGCCCCGAGGCCACGGACAGATTCTAAAGCGTCACG
>CAIPNE010000064.1 GCA_903866355.1 uncultured Gammaproteobacteria bacterium | reverse complement strand
GCTAAACCGCTTCAGTAGCTGGGCGTCCGCTGTATAGCGCTGACCGTTGGTATCGCAGGTCTCTTTAAGCAGCAGCAATTGACCGGGTTTTAAGTGCTCGCTGAGCGCGCCGGAAGTTCCCCAGCTAACGAGCTCCCGGACGCCGGTGGCAACCAATCGCCGCGCAGCGGCGGCGGCGCGGAGTGGGCCAGGACCAGCAATAATCAGCCCGACATCGCCGAGTTCGCTCCATGCGGCGCAGCTGCGCGCTTCGGCAGACAGCGCAGCGACTACGCCGATAGGATGAGCGTGGTTCATTGGGGGCGGCGATGCACTGGAGTCAGGGGAGGGTGCCTAATCTGGCGGCCGAGGTGCTGTTGCATCTAGAAAGAGTGGACCGGGAGGAGCCAGCGTCGTCAGCGGTAAGCCCTTCGCGCCGAGTGCAAACAACAGGCGCAAGGCGGTCGCGCTGCGCGCCGTTAGGGTGGTCAGTGCGAGCGTGGCTTTGACACTGCGGCGGGAAATCTTAACCGCTTGGCCTGATTCAAAATGTGGATGATCGTTAATTTTCTGGAGTGTCAATAAGGCCATTCCAAGCGCCCACAGGCAGAATTTCCGCATGCCAACTTGGTTGGCTGGGAGCATTAAGGTGAACTCCAGCGCATTTCGCAGATGCGCATGGGCGATCCCCAGCAGCTCTCTCAGCCCGGCGACAAAGGCCTCGCCACCCTCACCGGGACCCAAGGTACTTAGGCGTAGCCCGCGATTTTCAAAAGCCGGGCGGGGCAACCAGCACGCGCCGCGGGCTCGATCCTCCCAAATGTCCTTCAGAATATTGGTCATTTGGAGGCCTTGGCCGAAGGATACGCCGAGTTTCAATAGCGTCGGCCGCTGGGGGCCAAGGGCGGGGCAGTGGTGACAAAAAAGTTCGGTCAGCATTTCGCCGACCACTCCCGCAACGTAGTAACAATAGCGGTCCATCGCCGGCTGATCGCTCAGCCCGTCGAGCGTTTCCTGCCCCTGATAAAAAAGCATGCCTTCCGACATCACCCGCACGCAACGCGCGAGCGCAGCTTGCTGTGGGGCGGCAAGCGAATGCGTTATCCGGACCACACGGTCGGTGTTGGAGATGAGTTCTCGCTCGGCGTCGGTGGCGTGCGCGGCGAGTTGCCCGCTCAGTTCGGCGGCAAATTCCGTCGCGGGCGCGTGCGTGGCGAGGATGGCATTAAACTGTTCGGTGTAGCGTTGCTTGGCAAGCAAAGACAGGTCGGCGTCGTCTTCGATCGTGTCGGCGATTCGGCACAGCAAATAGGCGTTGCCTACCGCGCGTGACAGTTCGCCGGGTAGGACCGGGATGGTTAACGCAAAAGTTCGGGATACGCCTTGCAGAATGGCGCTCTGAAAATTTTCGTCTGCTGTAGTAGGAAGACCACCCATCATGCTTGATGTCGCTTGACCTACCCACGAGTTTATCGTGCCGGAGTGGCGCCACCGGCGTGGCGCCTGTGAAAAATATGGTCGGGGTGACAGGATTCGAACCTGCGACCCCTGCCTCCCGAAGGCAGTGCTCTACCAGACTGAGCTACACCCCGACTGACCGCTATGACTTCCGTTCTACCGTGAATTTTGTGAGCGCTACTAGCGCATCCAGAAACGGCGACCCCGGAACCCCCACCAAAGCTTCCCGGGCTTCCCGGGCTTCCGCTTCAGCGAGCGCGAAAGTGTAAGTGATGGCTCCGGTTGATTCAATTGCAGAAGAGATTTCATTGATCCGCTCTAGCCCGCCTTCTTCGATCGCCCGACGAATAATGCGCGCTTGTTCTGGCGAGCCTTTCCACATGGCGTAGAGCAATGGCAGCGTCGGTTTGCCTTCTGCCAAGTCGTCCCCGATATTTTTTCCGATCTCTGCGGCGGTTGCGCTGTAGTCCAAGGCGTCGTCGACCAACTGAAACGCGGTGCCGAGATGCCGTCCATAGCAGGCCAACGCATTTTCGTTCTCCGCATCACTGCCGGCGATCACCGCGCCGAGCTGTGCCGCGGCTTCAAAGAGTTTTGCGGTTTTGAAGCGAATGGTGTCCAGATAACGGGACTCGGTGGTTTCAGGGTCCCGGCAATTCACCAGCTGCATCACCTCGCCCTCGGCGATGGTATTGGTGGCGTCCGCGAGGATTTTGAGAACTTTTAGTTCGCCGATTTCCACCATCATTTGAAACGCCCGCGAGTACAAAAAGTCACCGACCAACACGCTGGCCTCGTTGCCCCAAACGATATTGGCGGTTTCGCGGCCACGTCGTAGCCTAGAGGAGTCCACGACATCGTCGTGCAATAGCGTGGCGGTGTGAATCAGCTCGACGATCACGGCTAAGTCGATGTGCCGCGTACCCGGATAGCCCATGGCGCACGCGCTGAGGAGCGTTAACACTGGGCGCAATCGTTTGCCGCCGTTGCCAATCACATAGTTGCTGACTTGATTGATCAGCGGCACGTCACAGTGCAAACACTCGCTCATTAGGGTGTCGACCGCGGCGAGTTGCCCCGTCAGCAAAAGATTCACATCGGCGAGCGCGGGATGGCTGGGAAGACTGGCGAGGGGGGACATCAAAGGGGCACACCGTGCGTAATCATCGGTGGGATTGTGCCAATAGGCCTGCGCTATTGCCAGAGCAAGCAGTGGGCTGAGGCGCGATACTGCAATTCAGGGTTGAGTCAGGGGGGACATTTACGTACCATGCAGGGCTCAGCGGGCCTTAGGCCCTCGAATTCCCTTTGGATACCGGTTAAATAAAATCCATGCAAGCAGTAATCAAGACCGGCGGTAAGCAGTACAGCGTAGCCGTCGGCGACAAATTATCGGTTGAGTCACTTCCCGTCGAGCCGGGCGAAATCATCGAGTTCAAGGAAGTCCTGCTCCTAGCCTCCGGCACTGTCGTCACGGTGGGGAAGCCCTTGGTGCTGGGTGCGGTGGTCCGTGCGACGGTGATTGAAAACGGCCGTGGGCCGAAGATTCGTATCATCAAGTTCCGGCGGCGTAAGCACTATCGTAAGCAGATGGGGCATCGCCAGAACTACACGAAAGTCGTGATTAACGAGATTTTAGGAGCTTAAAACGCCATGGCACATAAGAAAGCAGGCGGTAGTACTCGCAATGGCCGCGACTCCCAGGCAAAACGCCTAGGCGTCAAAAAATTTGGTGGCGAAGCAGTCATCTCGGGCAATATCATTGTGCGTCAGCGGGGAACCGCGTTCAGAGCCGGCCCTAATGTGGGCTGCGGCCGAGACCACACGTTGTTTGCAACCGCCGATGGGGCAGTGCTTTTTCAGCGCAAAGGGCCAGATAAGCACCGTTATGTGACGGTAGTGGCTAACTAACTTACCCCGTTAGCCTGACCGTCCCAAACCCCGTCCCTGACGGGGTTTTTTATTTTTGGATAGAGCTCAAAACCCATGAAGTTCGTAGATGAAGCCCGTATCAACGTTGCTGCCGGGAAAGGTGGCGATGGTTGTCTCAGCTTTAGGCGTGAGAAATTCATCGAGTTCGGTGGTCCGGACGGCGGTGATGGCGGTGATGGCGGCAGCATTTTCCTGACGGTGGACCCGCAGCTGAACACCCTGATCGATTTTCGCTACCGTCGGCATTTCAAGGCGCCCAACGGCCAATCCGGTATGGGGCGAGACCGCTATGGGAAAACCGGCGAGGATTTAGAAATTCGCGTCCCCGGGGGTACTTACATTTACGACCACGAGACCTCGGAACTCATTGGCGAGTTGCTTGAACCCGGTACGCGCCTGCTGGTTGCCAAAGGTGGGCGACATGGCTTGGGCAATGCAACCTTCAAGAGCAGCACCAACCGTGCGCCACGCAGGTTTACAACAGGCTTTGCCGGCGAAGCTCGCGAGCTGCGCATGGAGCTGAAGTTACTCGCTGATGTGGGGCTGGTTGGGCTACCTAACGCGGGTAAATCCACGTTGATCAGTCGAGTCTCGGCGGCCCGCCCTAAAATTGCCGACTACCCTTTCACCACCCTGCATCCCGTGTTGGGAGTGGTCTC
>CAIPNE010000063.1 GCA_903866355.1 uncultured Gammaproteobacteria bacterium | reverse complement strand
TTGCGCGTTTTGATTTGTTCGCTTCGAAACAACTCAATTTCCTGACGCTGCTCGGCAGACAACAGGGTTTCGCCGCCGGCTTCTGGCCGCAGTTTGAGTTCTTTCAGTTTCGCATCAGCTTCTTTGAGCTTCGTTTGCAGCGCTTTCTCGCGATCGCGGAACTTCGCTTCGGCCTCCCGCTTGATCCGGTCTACCACTTCGAATGGCCGGGCGTATTCGCCGCGGCTGCGCAGGCTGATGAGGTCGTCATTGCCGCCTAAGTTGTCGACCGCGTTGATGAGGAAATCGCCGTTATTGGCGAACGGATTGGGCACTTGCGTACCCAATACGCGTTCCATCCGGACCCAGAAGCGATCCGCCAGCACATCGGTGTCTGCCACGACGATGACCTGAATGCCTTGGGGCGCACTTTTCAATGGGGCCACGCCAACCGGGGTGGTTTTTGAATTGGCATCGGCCGGCGGCCCGTCCGGGAACGCGCTGTCGGCCGGGCCTGTCACGCGAGCCGCCACGACGAGCGCGCCGCGGTCGGCCTTAAACCCTTCACGCAGGGCGTTAGGGTCGCGCACCATCACCACCGATTCCCGCGGTAGCAGGCCACTGTTGGGGCTCGAAGACAGTAAGGGGGTTACCTGGGTCTTGGCACCTTTTAGGGCTTCGATGAAACCCGTAGTACCCACATTGACGCCCTGCAGATGGTTAGTGATGAAGTCCTCATGATTGAGGCGATCGCCGTGCAGCTGCAGCCAGGGCAGATAGTCGACTTCACGTGGGCCGCGTGCGCCGTCGAAATTCACCCGCACGGCGGAATCGGGATCGCCCACCACGTGCTCGGCGTCGACTTTGATTCCCCAAGCGGCAAATAGCGGCTCGAGATTTGAATCGGTTTTCGGCATCGCCATCGGGTTTTGCGGGTCACGCTCTGGACGGTCTTCTTCGGCCAGTGGGTCAACGAATATCAGCGCCTTGCCGCCCCGGAGCACGAATTGGTCGATGGCAAACAGGGTTTTGACGGGCAGCGCTTTAGGATGCACGACCAGCAGGGTGTCAATTTTTGCGTCGATGCTGGTGACATCGCGCGCCAGCGGTGCCAGTTCAAAAAACTCTTTGAGCATATTGATGCTCACCCACGGCGCGGCGGTCGGGCCGCGCTCGTCACGTTGGCCTCCTTGGATGGGGAGGTCGGAAATGACCCCAATGACACGTTTTTGGGTGTTAGTGAGGGTGTAAACGAGCTTGGTAATTTCGTATTCGAGGGCGTCGGCGCGGTCGGGATTGAGAAAAGGAATGGGCACTTCGTCGTCGGTGCTGTTAGATCCCACCAAACCTAAATAACCCACTTCGCCGGCGGCGTTGATCGGCAGCTGTTCAATGCCATAACCCACGGCTTGGTCTTCGGCTTCCGAGAAAGGCTCGGGCTCGATCACCTCTAAGGTTATTTTGCCCTTGGCGGCAGCGACGTACTCTTGCAGCAGATCCCGCACCCGCCGGCCATAGGTCTGGAACTCCGGCGTGGCGGCGAACTGTCGCGCCGAGTAGTAGAAGCGCAGGGTGATGGGCTCTTCGAGTTTTCCCAGAATATTGCGGCTGCCGGGCGCTAGCGTGTAGAGGCGGATTTGGGTTAAGTCCAACCGCTGCGACGTCAACACCCCGTTGGCGATGATATTGACACTCAGGAATAGCACCAGCGCTATCAAGAGGCTAGCAAGGCTTCGGGTTCTGGTATTCATGGTTGCACTCCGCGCACGCTTAATGGCCCTTCTTGGCTTCGATCGCCAGCATGTTGGCGTACAGCCAAAAGGCGATCAGAGAGATAAAGAAGATGATGTCGCGCAGGTCGATGACCCCTTTTTGGATAGAGTTGAAATGTGTCAGGAAGCTGAAAGATCCGATGACATCCACGATAAATGGGGGCGCCCAACCGCGGAAGAAATCCATCACCACCGGGAAGCCGCTCAGGTTGAAGGCAAAGCAGATGACAAAGCTGATGACAAAAGCCACCACCTGATTGCTGGTGAGCGCCGAGATGCAGGAGCCAATGGCGAGAAATCCACCGGCCATGAACAAGCTGCCTAAATAACCGGCGGCGATAATGGTGTTATCTGGTTGCCCGAGATAATTGACGCTGAGCCAGACCGGGAAAGTGAGCGCGAGTGCTATCGCCGTAAAAGCCCAGGCCGCGAGAAATTTGCCGATCACCGCTTCAAACAATGAAATTGGCAGTGTCATCAGCAGTTCTAAGGTGCCGCTTTTCCGTTCTTCTGACCACAGACGCATCGAGATGGCGGGAATCAACAACATGTACAACCAAGGGTGATAACGGAAGAACGGCTCCAGATCAGCCTGGCCGCGCTCGTAAAACGAGCCGATGTAAAACGTGAACAGGCCGGTGAGGAACAGAAAAATAACGATAAAAACATAGGCCACCGGCGTGGCGAAATAGCCGCGAAACTCGCGCTGAAAAATAGTGAGCGTGCGATTCATGAGTGAGCCACCTTGCCGAGAGCGCCGGCGGTCGTTGTGATGTTGCGGAAGACTTCATCGAGATGGCCCGACTCCACATACAGTTCGTCCACCTGCCAGCCGTGTTGCCGCACCAGCGCTTGCACCGGCTCAAACACCCGCGCGCCGTCGCGGGCCAACACCGTCATTTGTTGCTGACCGGCATTGGCGGGCTTGCGTTCCACACGCGCCACCCCGGACACCGTGCTCAGCATTGCCGCGATCGTCTCAGCCTGTTCGCTGGCCACGCTCAACGACACGGCGTTGTGCCAGGCCGACTTGGCTTCTAATTCGGCCGGCGTGCCCAAGAACAACAAACGGCCGCGCGCGATGATGGCCGCACGGGTACACACGGCGTCTACTTCTTCCAAGATATGGGTCGAGATGATGATGGCTTTATGGGGCGCCATCTCTTTAATTAATGCGCGTACTTCATGCTTTTGATTAGGGTCGAGACCATCGGTGGGCTCGTCGAGAATCAGCACTTCGGGGTCGTGGAGAATGGCCTGTGCTAAACCCACCCGTCGCTTGAAACCTTTGGACAGCGTCTCGATGCTTTGTTGCAAAACCCCGCCCAAGTTGATTTTTTCAACCACTTCGCGGATTCGAG
>CAIPNE010000062.1 GCA_903866355.1 uncultured Gammaproteobacteria bacterium | reverse complement strand
GGCGAATGTTGGCGAGCAGGGTGGAGCCGGCTTTAAATTCGGCGTTCATAGCTTCAATGTGGAATTTCATTTTCGATTGCCTCACAAAAAGAATTTACGCGGCATGGTGTTGATCGGTGCCATCCGGCCACCGCCCCAGATCGAGAGCGCCTTCTGCGAGCAAAGCATCGAGATCGGGTCGATACCTTGAGCGCGCCAGAATGCGTCGTTGCGCTCGATCAGCGGCTGGATGGCCGCGATGGCGGCGTCGAGCCTCGCCTCGGCAGCGGCGCGCTTTGCGTCGTGGATCCGGCGCGGTTTTGGCCTCGGAATAACCGGCGGCTTTTGCGGCTTGGGTGCCCGGATCGGGCCGCTGTTTAGGATTTGCATATCATCTCCTAGGCCACTCGGGCCGGTGTGTGCACGACGGCTTTGGGCGACAAGCTCGCCTCTACTGGGCAGCCGCCGAACGCGAGCATGCAGCCGCGCTTGTAGTCGCCCCCACCCAGCGCAGTCAGCTTCTCGCGCTGGTCTGCCAGAAGGGCGCGGATGCGGCGGTCGAGGGCGGCGCTGGAGAGGCGCGTAGTCGCACCCACTGACGCGAGGCGGGCCAGCCGTCTGCGGCGGTCGATGGCGGCGTCGGAGAGGCGCGCAGGCGCGGCTGACGGCCTCGGGCGCGGCGGCGCGGTTGTGGTTGTGGTTGTGGTTGTGGTCATGGTCAAGCTCCTGGGCCACTTGGGCCGGTGTGTGCCCTACTGGGCGGGTTCATCTCTCGCGGAAATCGGCGCAGCGCCGAGGCAGGAAATCAATCACCTGGGCGCCGGTTACCCGGCAGCGCCCCCGGTAACAATTGCCGCAGTCGGCGCAATGGCGGCGCTCATCCTCTGCAACAAAACCGCCCTCGGTGTTGCATGGTTTGTTGCATGGTTTTTCGGGGGTTGTTGCGTTGGTGTTGCGTCGGGTGTTGCGCGCTAAAACCCGCTCTGCCAGCGCTTTCAGGGTGGGTTGTTGCGTTGGTGTTGCGTCGGGTGTTGCATAGCCGGGGCCGGTTTGTTGCGTGTTGCACGCCCTAGGGACGGAAACATGCAACAACACGTCGCCGGGGCGGCTCATATCAGCCCCTCCTGCCGGGCGCGCTTGGCGTGGCGGCTTACCGTCGAGCGGTTTATTTGAAGCTCGCGGGCGATATCGGCCTGCGGCACATCGTCGCGCAGCAGGGCTATCACCTGGTCGAACGTCGAATCCTCCAAGTCGGCCACGGCCCACGCCTGGGCGCCGGCCGCATCGGTGGTGAGGCTGGCCTCGAAGCCCTTGGCATCGTCACCGTGGAAGCCTCGGGACTTCTCAAACGTAACGACGAAGCGAGCGCCCTGGTCGGGTGCGTAATCGCCTGGGCGCTTCAGTGACACCACAGTGTCCAGCACATCCTCGCGGCTACTTGCGCCGCGCTGGTTCCCGCTTTTACCGGCGTGGTGTACGAACAACACAGAACGCCCAGCAGCCCGCTGCCGCAACGCCCAGCCCTGCACGGGTAGCCAGCCCTCGGTCTCGTTCTCTCTGCCGCCGTGGGCAAGCGTGGCGATGTTGTCGATGATGATTAACGAGACACCATCGAGCAGCGGCTCGATGCGCTCCTGATCGAGCGGGTCGGCTAAGTTCGGCGTGCCGTGGGCCTGCAAATCTGGCGTGACGAACCGCAGCGGGGCGGCCAGCTCACGGCCGGTGCTTGCGACGATAGCGGCGAGGCGCTCCTGCAAAACGACGCCAGGCATCTCGCCATCGAGGAACAGCACGCCGGCCGGCCTCGGCGCCTGCCAATTTAGGAACGTGCCGCCCGATGCGACGGCCACGGCCACACCGAGGCTGAAATGGGTTTTACCGATTCCACGCGGCGCGTAAACCATCCCCAGCCCCTGCGACGGCAGCCATGGCGCGAGCAGATTCTCGCGGGGCGGGAATTCGTGGGCGAGTAGCTCGGCCGCAGTTACTGCGGTGAAGCCTGGCGCTCGGGCGGCGTATTCATCGAGCAGGGCCAGCGCGGCAATCGTCTTGCTCATATCGGGGTCCTCGTGATTCTGCGCGCGGCATCGATGCGCTGGGCAGCCAGCACCAGGCGGTCGAGGTCGGCGGTGGTGAGGGCGATGCCCTGCTCTAGGCGGCCGGCGAAGATGCTCACCACAGCGGCCTCATGGTCGAGCCCGAGTAACGCCTCTCGATATGGCAGCGGCGGCGCACGCCGGATGCGATGGTCGGCCGGCCGGTCGGGGAACAGTGCGGCGAAATCCAAGCCGAGGGCGTCGAGCACGCTGGCGGCGCCACACAGTTTGTGGCAATGAATTAGGATTCGGTCATCGACGGCGCGAACGTACAGACTCTGCGAGCGGGTGGAATGGCCTGATGGGCAAATCGCTTTGAATGAATCGCCAGATTTATCCCAGCGGACACCATCAAGTGCTTCGGCCAGGGCGTGGAATTTGTGCCCCATCATTGAGGCGCCCTCTCAACTGAGAGGCTGGCGGCGATCTGGTCGCGTAGCAGGCGGCGCAGCGCATGAATCCTCGGTTCCGGCAAATTTGCCGGAACCGAGAGATAAGCCGCCGCGGCGTTCGCCTCGTTGCTGTAGTCGAGCGCCATCCTGGCGAGCCCCGGCAGCGCCTCGACACCGAGGGTTTTGAATTCTTGGGTTAGCGTCCACGCGGCAAGCTCAGAGGCTGCTAGCGATGCGCCGGCATAGCGGCTTGCCGCGTTCACGATTCAGCCCCTAGGCGGTTGCCTTGCACCAGGCGCAGCCGGAACAGTTCGCAGGAACGGCTGAACGGTGCGCACCAGTGCCGCGTTGAGCATCGCAAGCAGACGGGGTGATGGGTAGACAGCCGGTCGGTGCCGCAGCGCGCACATCGATGCTGTGGCGCGGTCACGGTGCCCCCCCTGCTTTGCTACGGCGGGGCGGTGGTGCGGCGCAGCGGTCGGGGCTATCAGCGCGGGCGGCTATCCAGGCATCCACCTC
>CAIPNE010000061.1 GCA_903866355.1 uncultured Gammaproteobacteria bacterium | reverse complement strand
TCGGGGTTGGGCAATTTGGCACGGATCTTCACCATGCGAGTCGCCACATCCACGGCCGGATCGATGGCGGTAATGTGGCTGGTGAAAACTTCCTGTGGCCGCGCCTGCACGCTCAGCATGGCCGTTTGGCCTTTGCTGAGTCGGGTGATAAAGCGCTCTGGCAGCCGAAAATCCACGAACATTGGGTCCATGGATTGCAGCGTTACCACTGGCGAACCGGGCGCGAGGTAATCGCCGAGATCGATGCGTCGGATCCCCAGCGTGCCGGAAATCGGGGCGCGGATAGATTTTTTAGCGAGGTAGGCGCGTTTGGCTGCGACCAAGGCCTCTGCCTCGGCCCGTCGCGCGGCAGCTTCGTCGTACTGGGCGCGCGACATCGTGTGTTTACGCTGGAGTTCTGCGGCCCGCTGGAACTGAATATCGGCCAGACGGAGCAAGGCTTCGTGACCCCGTAGTTCGGCCTCATCGATGCTGGCTTCGAGGGTTACCAGCACGTCTCCGGCGTGCACTTCTTTGCCGGATTCAAACAGGATGGCAGAAATTTGCCCCGGCACTTCGCTCATCACATTCACATCTTGGACCGCGCTGAGCGAGCCCACGGCAAACAACGAACGACCCCAGCGCCGGCTTTCAACGGTGACCGCCGCGACTTGGGTTGGCGGCTGCGGCCGTGCGAAATGGGCTTTCAGCGCCTGAATTTGCCGATATTTGGCAGCCGCGAGGCCGCCAAAAATAAGGCCTGTAACGGCGATCAAAATAAGCACGCGTTTGAACATGGCTACGCCTATTGAGGAGGACGATGGCGAGGCTAAGAACCTAGGCGCTGGGCTCGACAGCCAACGCCGCGAGTCTAGCATTTTGCGCATGGGCCACTGTTGGGTGCGCGGGCGCTCTCAAGCGGGCAATGCGCCACTGAGCACGCCCAGATGACGTGCAATACATTCGCCGGTGCGCTGCAGGTGATAACCGCCTTCCAGCAGCGAAAGCACCCGCCCACCGGCGTATTGCTCGGCCACTTCCATGACCCGCGCGGTCATCCAACCGTAACAGTCGGTCGACAGGTTGACTGCCGCCAGCGGGTCATCACGATGGGCGTCGAAGCCGGCAGACAGCAGCACCACTTCGGGTTGGAACAGCGCGAGTGCGGGTAGCACCTGGGCGTGGAACGCCGCCGCATAATGGGCATCGGTCGCGCCGGCCGGCATGGGGCAATTGAGCGTGGCGCCCGTGCCTGCGCCATGCCCGGTCTCCCCGGCGCCGCCGGTGCCCGGGTAGTGCGGGTACTGATGGAGGCTGATGTACAGCACGGAGGGGTCGGTCTCGAAACTGTGCTGCGTGCCGTTGCCGTGGTGCACATCCCAGTCAATGATCGCGATTTTGGCCACCCCGTATTGGCGCTGTAGATAGCGGGCCAGAATCGCCACGTTGTTGAACAGGCAAAAACCGAGCGCACCTGCCGTTTCCGCGTGGTGGCCCGGTGGGCGCACCAAGCCGAAGCCGTTACGAATTTCGCCGCTCATCAGGGCGTCGGCCAGCCGCAAACCCGCCCCTGCTGCGAGCAGTGCCGCGTCAAACGACTGCGTTGAAATAGGCACATCGGGGGTGTCCAAGAAGGGCGCACCCTGCAGGCAAGCTTGGGCCGCCCGTTTGATGTAGTCCAACCGGTGAGTGGTCTCAATCCACAGTGTGTCGGGCGGCGTGGCACGGAGATTGAGCAACCCCGAATACCAGGGCTGGAGCGCGAGTTCGGCACGCGCAGCGGTGAGGCGTGCGGGGCGCTCCGGGTGACCGGCACCGGTGTCGTGGGCCAGAAACAGCGGATCATAAACCAGGCCCGTAGGCGGGGTTGCGGGGAGAATCAGCAAGGTTTCCTCCCGTGCAGAGTGGGTCTGGCGGGGGCCGAGAGGGGCGACGGCAGCCGCCGCACCCAGCCCTGCAGTCGCGGGTTGTTGCGGCGTGGTGCGGGGAGCGGGTTGGCCAAGCCGGCGGCGCTCAGTGGGTCGCGGGTAGAGCGCTCGTCGCCGGGCCAGCAGACGTCGCAGGCTCAGCAGCTGTCGCGGCGGGCCCAACTGGTGGGGTGAGCACGGCTGCAGTCGCGGCCGGCGTGCCCGTGGGGGCGTTCAGTTCCACCGCATCGCGCAGCACTTTTGAGGCTTCTTCCAGCACGACATCAAAGTCGTCGGTGGACTTTTCGCGCTCGGCTTTGTCGGCGCTGGTCTCGTCGTCGTCGTCGTCTTCCTCTGGCTTCGGCGTGGCCGGCAGTGCCGCCTTGCCATGCGCGACGCGGATGGCATTTTCGCGCATCCGCTGGTCTAGGCGGGACTGCAGGTGTTCTTTGCGGCGCTGACTTTCCAGCAGCGAGACCGATTTTTTATCGGAGACTTCCTGCACCGCACGTTCTTGATCCAGCAGCGCGAGATAGGCCTTATCGGTTTTGACGCGAATCTGGTGCTGGGCCTGCAGTTGCTCCAGATGCAGCAGGTGGTCGGTGGTGGGGGCGAATTCTGCCGGCGGGATGCGCGCAAAGGGCAGGGCCTGTTTAAGCGCTCGCTCGCCCTGATCCTCTGTGCTTAAGTTGGAGGGAAATACCACATCTGGAATAACCCCGAGGTGTTGCGTGCTATCGCCGTCGACCCGAAAAAATTGCGCGATCGTGGCTTTCAGTTGGCCCAATTTGCCTTTGGAGTCTTCGTCGAAGCGGTTGAGATCTACCAGGTTCTGGACCGTGCCTTTACCGAAGGTTGTTTCTCCGAGGATCAATCCGCGCCGATAGTCTTGAATGGCGGCCGCGAAAATTTCTGAGGCCGACGCGCTGTTACGATCCACCAGGACTGCGAGCGGGCCGGCATAGGTGACCGAGTCGTCGCTGTCTTTTTCTAATTGCACCCGGCCCTGTGAATTACGCACTTGGACCACCGGGCCGCTAGGGATAAACAATCCTGTCAGCTCCACTGCCTCGGGCAACGAGCCGCCACCATTGCTGCGTAAATCGATGATCAGCCCGATGATGCCTTGTTTCGTCAATTCGGCGATCAGGTGCCGCACATCGCGGGTGGTGCTGCGATAGTTGTCGTCACCCCGCATGCGCGCTTCGAAGTCCATGTAAAAAGTTGGGATTTCAATCACCCCAATTTTTTGCGGGCCTTTGGCGCCCTCGACGGTCAGGACTTTTTGGCGTGCCGCTTGGTCTTCCAACTGGATGGTGTTACGGGTGAGGTTGATGACCTTGGGCGGGCCATCGGGTCCGGCGTTTTTCGGCAACACCTGTAAGCGCACGACGGAATCTTTAGGGCCACGGATTAAATCGACCACTTCATCTAACCGCCAGCCAACGACGTCCACAATCTCACCCGCCGCACCCTGACCGATGCCGCTGATGCGGTCACCTTTTTTGAGTTTGTGGCTGAGATCAGCGGGGCCACCTTTGACCACTTCGTTGACAATCGTGTATTCGTTATCGCTTTGGAGCACCGCACCGATGCCCTCCAGTGAGAGGCTCATCCGAATTTTGAAATTCTCGGAGGTACGGGGCGAAAAATAGGAACTGTGGGGATCGATTGCCGTGGTGTAAGCATTGATAAAGGTTTGGAACACATCCTCGGCGTTGTACTGGGCGGTTTGCCGGACTATGCCCTGATAACGTTTGCGGAGGGTCTCAACAATTTTTTCTGGTTTGCGTCCCGCCAGCTTGAGCGCCAACACATCGTTTTTGACGCGCTTGCGCCAGAGTTCGTCGAGTTCAGCCTCGTTTTTAGCCCAAGCGACGTCTTCGCGTTGGAATTCAAAGGTCTCGTTGAGGGTGAAGTCGATGGGGGTGGCGAGGCTCGCCAGGGTTTTTGTCATCCTCGCCGTCACCCGTTGCCGGAAGCGCACAAACATATCGAACACTGTCTGGAGGTCGGAATTGCGCAGGTCGTCGTCCAGCTCATGCGAGAAGGCGCTAAATTCGTCGATATCGGACTGCGTGAAGTAGCTTTTGGTGGGATCGAGTGCGGTAAGGTAGTTTTCGAAGATCGTCTGCGAGAGCTGGTCGTCCAGCGGCGCCTTTTTATAGTGGTAATTGGTGATGAAATGGGTGATGAGGCGCGTGGCCCGGCGATGTTCTGCCTGCGGGGTCAGGTCTGTCAGCGGCACCACCGGCGCGAGGGCGTAGGTGGTGGAAGAAAGTCCCAGCAGCACCGCACACAGGGCGGCGGC
>CAIPNE010000060.1 GCA_903866355.1 uncultured Gammaproteobacteria bacterium | reverse complement strand
GTGGTCTTCGATGCCTATACGGCGGCGGCAGCCCGCGGCTGTGATGTTCTCATCGCCGATACCGCCGGGCGCCTGCACACCCAAGGCGGGCTGATGAGCGAACTGGGCAAAATTCGCCGCGTGCTCTCCAAACAGAACCCCGCCGCACCGCACGAGACCTTACTGATACTAGACGCCACGATGGGACAGAATGCGCTGCAGCAAGCAAAAATTTTCAATGAAACGGCGCCCCTAACGGCCATCGTGCTGACCAAATTAGACGGCACCGCAAAGGGTGGCATCGTGTTCGCCGTGGCTGAGGCTCTACAACTGCCACTACGCTTCATCGGCGTGGGTGAACAGCCGGAAGACCTGCAAGATTTCACCGCCGCCGCTTTCGTCGATGCCTTGCTGGGCTCATCGGCCGATACCTAACCGGATCGCGTGCCGAAAATTCCACTTAGCACTCCGCCGGATCGAGTGCTAAGCTTGACCTCACTAGGAGGTTACCCATGAACACCGCGATTGATTTACTGGTCCCTGTTGGTTCACTAGACGCCTATATTCAGGCTGTGCAGCGCGTGCCCTTGCTCTCCCTCGAGGAGGAGCAATCACTGGCGCGGCGTTTGCGCGAGCACAACGATCTAGGCGCCGCGAGACACTTGGTGTTGTCGCATCTGCGCTTTGTCGTGCGCGTGGCACGCGGCTATCTGGGTTATGGGCTACCGCACGGCGACCTCATCCAAGAGGGCAATATCGGCCTGATGAAAGCCGTAAAGCGCTTCGATGCCGCGCAAGGTGTACGGCTTGTCTCCTTCGCGGTGCATTGGGTGCGGGCTGAGATCCACGAATTCATCCTGAAGAACTGGCGCATTGTGAAAGTGGCGACCACCAAAGCGCAGCGCAAATTATTCTTTAACCTGCGCAGCGCCAAACAGCGTTCGGGCTGGATGAACCCCCAAGAAGTAGAAGTCATCGCCCAGGATTTAGGCGTTGACGCCAAAACCGTGCTGCTGATGGAAGAGCGCATGAGCGCCCACGACCAAGCTTTCGATGGCGTGATGGAAGATGGCGACGACAGCGCAGCGCCAGTCAACTACCTAGCGGATAGGCGTTTTGAGCCAACACGACAGCTTGAAGCCATGGAAGAAGGCGTAGATGGGGTGCAGCAGCTATCGCAGGCGTTGGCGTGTCTAGACGCACGCAGCCGCGACATCGTGGCCAGCCGCTGGTTACAAGAACCGAAGTTGACCCTACAAGAACTCGCGAAAAAGCATTTGGTGTCGGCCGAACGAATTCGCCAGATAGAGCACAAGGCGTTCGGCACACTCCGCCAATCGCTGGGCGGCGACTGGGTACGGTTGCTGCCCTCGGCTTAGTTCACCGGCCAGCGGCGATGCTCGGCTGGCATTGGAGCCGCCGCAGAATTACAGCCAAATACAGCGCGAGAAACAGCGCGAAATAGTATTCCTGTAACTCGCTCCAGTGGACTTCCACCAGCAGCCCCGGCAGTTCAAGTAACTGCCGGTAGCGCTTTGGAAACAAAATAAAAATGGCCAGCAACGCCGTTGGCAAGCACTCCCTGCCCGGCCAGAACCAGTAAGCAAAGCCGGCCACCGGGCGCAGCGCTTTATTCGTTAGGCTGCGCCATACCGGCAGCACAATCCCCCCCACGAGCACCCATAACTCCAGAAAAATGCGCGGCTTCTGGTTAAGCCAGCTGCTCATGTTGTGGAGATTGCTTTCGTGCTGGTGATTAAGCGCCGCAAACGTGTCCGGGGTTTGCCAATGCACGAGCTGTTGCCCCCAGGAGACTTCCTCGCCCGCCAAGTAAACGCAGCCCAAGGTGGCCACGCCCAGCCACAAGACTTCGAGGATAGGTAGCTGCTGGCGCGCCAGCAGCACCACCCGCACCCCAAGATAAACCGCCAGCAACGCGGTTAGCGCGGTGAGCTGTTCGGTCAGCCCTTGCTCGCCAAAAATAAAGCGCTGGTAAAACGCTGGTGAAAGAATTTTGGCGCTGACCACGATAAGGACCAACAGCGGCGGGAACCATCCCCACACGACGGGAGAGAGCGGGACTGGTTGGGAGCTCTTAAGCGCCGAAGGCGGCACGCGCTAACGGCCAATAGTGATCGATGAACAGCACGACGAAAAGCAGGGTGAGATAGAGAATGGAGTACTTGAAGGTCGCGTAGGCCAGTTCATCGCTATCATTAAACTGCATGCGAATCGCATAAAACAAAAAGCCCGCATTGAGCACCAGCGCTCCGACCAGATAAATCGGACCGCACATATAGGTTGCAAAAGGCAGCAGGGTCACCGCCACCAACAAGATGGTGTACAGCAGCACGTGCAGCCGCGTAAAAGCCGCCCCATGGGTAATGGGCAGCATGGGAACATTGGCTTTGGCGTATTCGGTGCGCCGGTAAATGGCCAAGGCCCAAAAATGCGGCGGCGTCCATGCAAAGATGATGAGAAACAACAGCAAGGCGTGCGGGTCTAGCGTTCCCGTCACGGCGGTCCAGCCCAGCACCGGCGGCGCCGCCCCTGCAGCCCCTCCAATCACGATGTTTTGCGGAGTCGCGTGCTTCAGAAACAGCGTATAAACCACCGCGTAACCGATGAGCGACAGAAAGGTCAGCACCGCCGTCAGGGTGTTGATGAACGCCACCAATAAGTACATAGACAGCGCCCCCAGCACCAACGCAAACGCAAACGCTTGCCGTAGGGAGAGTTCGCCCTGCGGCAGGGGTCGGTTCTGCGTGCGGGCCATCAAGGCGTCGATGCGATGGTCCGCGAGGTGGTTGATCGCCGCAGCCGAGGCGGCGGCCAGCGCAATGCCCAACGTGGCGATGAGCAAGCGATCGAGCGGCACCAGTGTGGGGCTAGCGAGCAGCATGCCAATGAGGGCCGTAAAAACAATTAAAGACACCACACGCGGCTTACACAGCGCGAGGTAGTCGCGCCAGGAGGCGCCATGGACAGCTTGCAGCGGCGGGTTGTTCATGATCTTAATCACCTGCGAACGGCGAGGGTCGGGTCGCAAAATACAATAGTGTGACCAGGCTTCCCAACAGCAGTGCCGCCGTCCCATTGTGCGCAACCGCAACCGGGAGTGGCAGTCCGCGCAGCACGTTGGTAATGCCAAGCGAAACCTGCAAGGTGAGGGCGGCGAGTATACACCAGCCGACTCTAGGCCCCGCCAACGTAGGTGTGCGAACAGCTTGAACCGCCGCGGCAATTACCACGAGGCTGGTGAACACCGCCCAAATCCGGTGGGTGAAGTGAATCGCCGTGCGGGCGGGCGTGTCTAGAATCCCAAACTCATAATTAACGCCGAGGCCACGCCACAGCACGAAGGCTTCGCGAAAATTCATGGTGGGCCACAGTGAACCGTGACAAGTGGGAAAGTCTGTGCAGGCGAGCGCAGCATAGTTGGCGCTAGTCCAGCCGCCCAAAAACACCTGCACAATGAGGGCGGCTAACGCACACCCGACCCAAGGCGTTAAGCGAGCGCCAATGCGGCCAGCGCGCGGGGCCGTGACAACGCATAAATGCCATACGAGCAGGGCAACGACGCTAAACCCGCCGAGCAAATGGGCCGTGACCACCACCGGTTTGAGCAGGAGGGTGACGGTCCACATGCCCAACAGACCCTGCAGGCAAACCAGTGGCACCAACAAAAGTGGCACCATGAGCGGCTGCGCCGGATTACGTCGTGCTCGCCAAGCAAAAACCGCTTGCACGAGAATCAGCAAGCCGAGGCCGGTAGCGAGATAGCGGTGGATCATCTCCAGCCAAGCTTTGCCCGTCGACAGTGGTCGTGCCGCCAGCTGCTCCGGTTGCGTCACCTCGGCGGCCTGCGCGGGCACGACCAGCTGGCCGTAACAGCCGGGCCAGTCGGGGCAACCCAGACCCGCGTCGCTTAAGCGCACGTAGGCGCCGAAAGTCACCACCAAAAACGCGAGCGCTAGCAGCAGCGGGGCGAGAATCCGGGAAAAAGAAGGCATGAGACTCACCGAATAGCGGAGGCTTTTAAAAGACGCTTCAGGTCCTGTTTGATGTCCGCTGGCGGACTATCAGGCGCAAAGCTCATCATCAGTTGGCCACGCCAGTCGAGGAACACGATGCGAGGCAACGCGACGCTCCCTCCGCGCGCCCGGAGTGCGGCGTCGATGGCCAAGACCGTGGCAGGATCAATCAGGAGTCGCGGCAGTGGCGCCTGCGCCACTGGCGGCGCGCTGGCGCTGGCGAGCAGTCCGAACACCGAAACGCGCGTGAGTTCATTGCCAATAACACTGCGAACGGTGGCCAATTCGCGCAGTGTTCGAACGCACAAATCGTCGCAAGAGCCGGCTCCAACGTACAACATCGCCCAGTCAGCGGGGGCCAATTCGCGCAACACTTGGCTGCCCGGCGCGAGCGGAAGCTTTTCAAGATCCAACGCTGGCTTGATGAAATCACCGTGGTTGAGTTGGTCACGGCCACCCATCTCAACCCAACCCGACGTTAACAACCACGCCACCAAGATGGGCAGTCCGAATAAGCCTGCAATCAGCAACAGAATGCCACGATTTCGTTTTAATTCGGGCGTAGTCGAGGGAGATGTCATGGGCATGCCTAAAGCTTAAGGTGAGGGGGGACGGCTGTGGCGTCGGGTGCGGTAATAGCCTGCGAGAATTAACAGGACAACACTCATCGTGAACCATTGCACCGCATAGGCCGTGTGTTTTCCATCATCGGCGGCTGGCAGCGCCCACTGGCGTTCGTAGCCGTCAGGCTGGTCGTCATCTAGGAGCAACAAGTAGGGCTCAAGCACGGCATTGAGAGGTGCCGCCAGGGCGAGAAAATCTATCTTCTGCACGCGCCAGCGCGACGCTTCCAGTGTTTCTGGCGGTTGGGGCGAGCCTAACGAGATGCCGGTACTCGGTGCCGGGGCAATCCGGCCGGCCAGCGTTTGGACACCGAGCGCCGGCGGTGTGAGCGCCAGCCCGTCGCCGCGCTGCGCGGGGGCCTGGACCCATCCACGGCTCACCAGCACCACTGGGCCACTCGCGAGTTTAAAGGGCGTCAGAATGTCATAACCTACACGCCCATGCCGAACGCGGTTATCCAGCAGCACCGTACCGGGTAAATAGTGACCCGTGGCCGCTACCGCACGCCAGAGTTTGTCCGTCACGGGAACCTCGTCCAGCGCCGACCATGCCACGCGTGGCGCGGTGGCTACCCGCAGGTACGCCGCGTGGAGGGAGCGCTTTTGGCCGGCCCGATCGAGCTGCCACGCACCCAAACCACACAGTCCGGCGGCCACGGCCAGAACAACCGCCAGCGTCAGCAGGCGGCCCACTCGCGCGCCGGCACTATGCTTGGCGGGCGCAGGGGGCTTAGAGTGCGCGACTACATTCAACACAAAGTGTCGCTCTTATGTCAGACCAACCCATCCTGCGCCTTTTTGTCATCGTCATGCTGATTGCCATCGTGGTGAGTTTGGGCATGGCGTTTCGAAGTCTGTTTCGCAATCAAGGTAAGGGCACCGGGACCGTAAAGGCTCTGACGATTCGCGTAGCACTGTCAATTGCGCTGTTCATCCTGCTGATGGTGCTGGCGAAGTTGGGGATTATCAAACCGCACTAGGCGTTGTCAGCCGGTAGGGTCTGTTCGCCACCGGGGTGGCTACCCAAGAAAAAGGGCGCTCCCCTGAGCGCCCTTACAAACTACGCCTGGCGACCCGGTTTAGATCCAATAGACGAAGATAAACAAACCAACCCAGACCACGTCCACAAAGTGCCAGTACCAAGCCACGGCCTCAAAGGCAAAGTGATGCTCTTCGGTAAAGTGGCCTTTGATCGAGCGCAGCAGGATCACGAACAGCATGAGCGTACCCATGGTCACATGGAAACCATGGAAGCCGGTCAGCAAGAAGAACGTAGCCCCATAAATGCCGGAGTTCAGTGTTAAACCCAGCTCGGAGTACGCGTGCCCATATTCAAGTGCCTGGAGGTAGACGAAGAAGGCACCCAGCGCCACCGTGAACATCAGTCCCACAATGAGATGCGCGCGTTTGTTGGCCTTTAAACCCCAATGGGCCCAAGTGACGGTCACGCCCGAGGTCAGCAGAATCGCGGTGTTGACGGCGGGCACACCCCACGCGGGGATGACGTCTTTGGCCAACTGGAAGCCGTAATCGCTGGGAAGTTTTAGCAACGGCCATTCCGCCATGAAATTAGGCCAGAGAAATTCGTGGGTGGCCGCCTTCGCGCCCGCGCCCGCCAGCCATTCAACCGAGAGCACTCGCGAGTAGAACAGCGCGCCAAAGAAGGCGGCGAAGAACATGACCTCCGAGAAGATGAACCACATCATCCCCATGCGGAAGCTGACATCTTCCCAATGGCTGTAGCGGCCGCTCTCGCTTTCGCGGATGACCTCGCCGAACCACCCAAACAGCATGGCGAAGAACGCCAAAAACCCCACCGCCAGGATCATGGGCCCGGGCGTATATTGGTTAAGCCAGAGGGCTCCGCCACAAACGATAGTAAACAGAGAAATGGTGACTAAAACGGGCCAGCCACTGGATTCTGGGACGTAGTAATGTGCGTGGGCTTCGGACATAACGGCTCTCTATATTCAAAATTTTATTCTGGTCTTCCCTAGCGCCACCGAAAGTTAGGTTTTCGGTGCGTCCCCTGCTGCCGAACCCTGTTGGGAGTTCGGCGGTGCCTCAAAGAAGGTGTACGACAACGTCACCGTCTCGATGTCAGCCGGCAGTTTGGGGTCAATGATAAACCGCACTGGCATGGCTTTTTTCTCGCCTCCGGCCAGCGGCTGCTGGCTGAAACAAAAACATTCTGTCTTGCTGAAGTAGCGCGCAGCCTTGTTGGGCGCCACGCTCGGCACCGCTTGCCCAACTAGCGTCTGAGTCGCGCGATTGCCCACTTCAAATTCTACCTGGGTGATTACCCCAGGACGCACCCGCACGCTACTCGTTAAGGCACGAAAATCCCACGGCAAACCGACATTTACGTTGGTGACAAACTCTACCGTGATTTCGCGGGACTCATCCGGCACCAGCAATGCGGCTTGAGCCGGCGCTAGCCGCCCCGTTTTGCCGTTGGTACCCGTGATTTCACAAAACACGTTATACAGCGGCACCAAGCTATAGCCAAAGGCAAACATCAGCGCCGTGATCCCTAGCAATTGGACCACCAAGCGGTTGTTGGCTTGTTTAAGCGGCGGAGTGTCCATGGCTTAAAATCGGCTCAGAACAAAGACAACATAAAAACACAAGGCCATCGCAGCCAGCAGGATCGCCGTAACGACAACCCTCCTGCTGGGCGGGGTGGGTGACACCGCGGGCACGCTTAGCGCATGCCGCCTTCGATGGTGGCCGGATCAGGCGGCACCGAGAACGAGTGGAAAGGCGGCGGCGAAGGCAGCGTCCACTCCAACCCATGCGCACCGTCCCAAACCTGCGCGGTGGCTTTCACGCCGCCGCGGGCACACTTAATGATGCCGATCACGAAGAGCAGCTGCGAGGCACCAAACACAAAACCGCCAATACTAGACACCATGTTCCAGTCGGCAAACTGAACGGCATAGTCCGGGATGCGGCGTGGCATGCCGGCCAAGCCTAGAAAATGCTGGGGGAAAAAGAGCACGTTCACCGAAATAGTGGACAACCAAAAGTGCAGTTTGCCCAAGCTCTCGTCGTACATGTGCCCAGTCCATTTCGGCAGCCAGAAATAAGTCCCGGCGATGATGGCAAAAACCGATCCCGTTACGAGCACATAGTGAAAATGCGCCACCACGAAATACGTATCGTGGTATTGGAAATCCACGGGTGTTACGCCGAGCATCAGGCCCGAGAAGCCGCCAATGGTGAATAGCACCACAAAGGCGATGGCGAACAGCATGGGCGTCTCGAAGGTCATAGAGCCCTGCCACATGGTGGCCACCCAATTGAACACCTTCACCCCGGTGGGGATGGCGATGAGCACCGTGGCGTACATGAAAAACAGCTCGCCGGCGAGCGGCATGCCCACCGTAAACATGTGATGCGCCCACACGATGAACGACAGAAAGGCGATAGACGCGGACGCGTAGACCATCGAGCTATAGCCAAACAAAGGCTTGCGCGCGAAGGTTGGGATGATGGCCGAGGCAATACCGAAAGCCGGTAGGATGAGGATGTAAACCTCAGGGTGGCCGAAGAACCAGAAAATATGCTGGAACATCACCGGATCACCACCGCCAGCGGCGCTAAAGAACGAGGTGCCGAAAAATTTGTCCGTGAGCAGCATGGTGACGGCACCGGCGAGCACCGGCATGGCCGCGATCAACAAAAACGCGGTAATGATCCACGTCCACACAAACAGCGGAAGTTTCATCAGCGTCATGCCGGGTGCGCGCAGATTAAAGACGGTCGCAATGATGTTGATGGCGCCGGCGATAGAAGAAGCCCCCATCAAATGCACCGCGAAGATGAGGAAAGGAAACGCGTCGCCAGTCTGGAGTACCAACGGCGGATACATGGTCCAACCACCGGCGGGCGCGCCGCCCGGCATGAACAAAGTACTTAGCAGTAAGGTGAAGGCAAACGGGAGAATCCAAAAACTCCAGTTGTTGAGTCGCGGCAGCGCCATATCGGGCGCCCCGATCATCATGGGCACCAACCAGTTGGCGAAGCCGGTCCACGCCGGCATGACCGCACCAAAAATCATGATCAGCGCATGCATGGTGGTCATGGAATTGTAGAACTGCGGATCGATGAACTGCAGACCCGGCTGGAAAAGTTCCAGACGGATAATCATCGCCATCGCGCCGCCAATGAAAAACATCACCAAAGAAAACACCAGATAGAGCGTGCCGATGTCTTTGTGATTGGTCGTGGTCAGCCAGCGCTTCATGCCGCCGGGCCGGTAGCCGTGGTGGGCATCGTCATGTGCCATTGCATCGCTCATGAGCTTAGATCCTCAAACTTGTTCAAAACTAATTTTTTAGGTGCCGACCCCTGGGGTCTTAGCGAGTAGTGGCAAGGCTCTGGTTGCCTGGGTCGAGGGCTGCGGTTTTAGGCTTTTGCGCCGCCTTTTGTTGGTCTAGCCACACGAGATAGTCCGCTTCGGGCAGCGCACGCACTACGATCGGCATGAAGCCATGGTCTTTGCCGCAGAGTTCTGTGCACTGTCCCCGATAGACGCCCGGCTCTTTGATGAGCGCCCATGACTCATTGATATATCCAGGAATGGCGTCGCGTTTCCAACCCAGTGCGGGCACCCACCAAGAGTGGATGACGTCTGAGGCGGTCGTGAGAAAGCGGATTTTTCGTCCCACCGGAAGCACGAGTTCGCGGTCCACTTCGAGGAGGTAGTTTTCGACCGTGCGCGGATCGATGCCGGAATTAAGCTGCCGGGCAGCGTTGCTGGTATTGGCCAAGCCGCTGTAGAAAAACACGTCTTGGTTGACGTAGTCGTAGCGCCAGCGCCACTGGAGCCCCGTCACCTTGATGGTCATCTCGGATTTGGAGACATCCTCCATCATGATCAATGCCTTAGTGGCAGGCACCGCCATCACCACCAGAATGATGGCCGGCACAGCCGTCCAAAGAAATTCCACTAGGGTGTTTTCGTGCCATTGAGCGGCCACGGCACCTTTGGATTTTCGAAATTTGATGATGGAGTAAAAAATCGCTGCAAAAACGCCCGTGCCCGTAATGATGCACACCCACAATATGAGCATATGCAGTTCGTAGACCGTTTCGCTGTAGGGCGTCACGCCACGGGTGAGATTTAAGTTGCCCCATTCGGCGTGCGCCAACATCGGCGCCAGCGCCAGTGCAGCGGTTAGTCCGCGCAGGAGCGGTCGAATTTTAACGGTCTTCATGTCTCAGTTCCCTGTATCTCAAAACGAAATCTGTTGCGCGTGAGCAAGCGGGGCCGGGCAGTGAGTCGGTCCCGACGGTTAGTGCCAATTATGGCCGGAATCTTGCGACGCATTCTAGCGACTTTTCGCCAGAGCGCTAATCAAGGCTGTCGCCAATAGTTTGCGCTCACCGTCGGTGAGGAAATCGCCGAGCACCGTCGCTTGTCCATGAGAGCGCAGACGCAGGCTGGTGGGGCGCCAGCCGACCCCCGGCGCAAGTTCGACGCGGACCCACAACGGATCGAATTCCCGCTGCTCGGTGGGGGTATGTCGACCTTTGCGCACCACGAGTTTGGTGGCGGAGAGTTCGATGACCTCACGCCACGCGCCTTGCCAGAAAACATAATAAAACGCTGCCCACAGCAAGCCGACCTCCAAGCCAGCGAAGGGCAGCACGAAAGGCACGCCCAGCGCCAAAAATAACAAGCCGCTCGCCAAGGGGATGATGGAAATGATGCACAGCCACCGGCGAGCTTCAGGCCAGGTCAGCGAGCGGGTAGGGGCTATCACCCACAGCACGGAGGTGTTGGCGCCATCCACATGGGTTTCAACCATCTCGCGAGACCTTTTGCGCGCGTGCCCGCGGCGTCGCTAATAATGTGCAAAGACTTTCCAAATGCGCGGCGGCGCACGGCGTGTCGCCCTCCCCCCACGGCACCGTGCCCAGCAAAGGCGCGGCAATTCGCGCTTCAAGCGCCGCCACAGTTGCCTGCGCGTAAGGGTATGTGGGGTCCACAATGTTGGCGACCCACCCCAGCAGTTCGCAGCCATCAGCCAAAATAGCGCGCGCAGTGAGGAGCGTGTGATTGAGTGCGCCCAAGCGAATTCCGGCAATGAGGAGGACCGGGAGCGCGAGATGCTTCACCAAGTCGCAGAGCATTTGCTGGTCGTTCAGTGGCAGGCACCAACCACCAACCCCTTCCACCAGCAGCACTTGTGTTTGGGACTGCGCGCGCCGGTAAGCGTGTTCAATAAGCGCCAGATTAATGTGGGCACCGGCTAATTCGGCGGCCAAATGGGGCGCCGTGGGCGCTTGGAAAGCATAAGGATTGATGACCTCCAACGGGAGTCGAACGCTGGAGGCGCGGCGCAGCAGCGCCACGTCTTCGTTGATGGTCTCCTCATCGTAGCGACCTAATCCGGCCGCGAGGGGCTTGAGGGCCGCGACCTGTAAATGGCGCACGGCCAATGCTTGGAGCAGCGCGACCGTCACGAAGGTTTTGCCGACATCCGTATCGGTGCCTGTGACAAAACAATCCATGGTTAACGTCGGGTTAGCCGGCTCAGCGGAAATACCGTCGAGCCGTCCTGGGGGCGCGCGTTGACTGCCGCCCAGCCGTGGCCGAAAACCAATTCGTAGGTGGCGGGCAGAACGCCATCGCGGCGGTAGGGCTCGGAGGCGGCGCGCAATTGTGCCAACGCGCCCCGTCCCCCTAAGGTGCGCTGGCGGGCGCTCAAACTGTTGTGAGCACCAATGCCTTTGAGGTCCCGCATGAGGGCTGTGACATCGTCATATGTGGCTGTGAGGTCCTCGCGTTCCAACACGGGGCTCGAAAAACCCGCCCGAATGAGGATGTCGCCGACCTCGT
>CAIPNE010000059.1 GCA_903866355.1 uncultured Gammaproteobacteria bacterium | reverse complement strand
GCAGGTTGTCGCTGAGCAGTGCGTGCAGATTGAGTATCGAATAGGCATCGAAAGCCAGTTCCCCGACCGATTCGACAAGAAATTCGATGGCCTGCTTGTGGTTCAGGATCATCTGGGTTTCAAAGGTATTTTTCCCTTCGGCGACCTGGCCGAAAGCGATCAGACGCTCGGTCTCCAGCAAGGAGTAGGTATTGCCCTCCAGATGGCTCGACGCCCAAGACAGGTCGATCAACAGCCGTCCAAGTAGCTGGCGGGCCAACGTGCCGGCGGGCAAATGGCCTTGATGGGCGCGGCCGATGCGATGCAGATGATCGCGAGTGGCTTGGTCGAGATAGGGGCCGGCGTGCGGATAGGAGAGCAGAAATTCGCGCTGGTAACCAACGGGCTCACGGTGTTGGATTGGGCGCATCACGGCATGCCGCACCTCGCTGCCGAGCGTGGAGAGCGGAATGGGCGATGCTGCTTCATGCGCGGTACGCGCGGTCGCGATGGGCCGATAGACCCGGCCTTTACGCGCGCCGGCGGCAGCGATGCGGCCGCTTTCGACGAGCTGCATGAGCCGGCGTTGCAGCGACCGACGCTGGATCGCAACCCCTGACACGGCCAGTGCCGCTGCCAGTTCAGCTATTCCGACCCCATTGGGAAACGCTGCGAGTTCCCGCTCAATCGCGGTCAGGTCTTGCTCAGAGACTTTTTTTGGCATCGCTTTTTAGTTGTCGCAAACCAAGGAATATGCGACATATTAGATTCAATTTGGCGTTTAAAGCCATATTTGCGACAGATAAAAGACGATTTTGAGGTTATTTGGCGCGTAAAATGGTTGTTGTGGCGCAATAACACGGTATCGCGCCACAACCTCATGCCCGGTCCAGCCCGTCGAGGTATGGCATGAAGATCACGCCCACACAGCGGTGCGGAAACCCATTCACCGGCGTTCGAAGGCGCGCGTCGGTTTCGCCCTTTCAGGGCTCGACATATCACGGGACCTTTCCCAGGGCGTTGCCCTGGGTCCAATGGTCACAAATACCCCAGCCCTGAAGGGGCGGAATAATGGACTGAAGATCACGCCCACACAGCGGTAGCGAGGCCGCGGTGTCCGTAGCCCACGCCAAGCAGCTGCCAGATAAACGGGGCGCGACCACGCCCCGCAGCCGTGAGAACAACCCGTAGGCCACGGTTATCCCGATGCTGATGCCGGGGCATTCGCGGTCTATCCTATGGACTATGAACCCACACGGCGACGCCCTCGGCAGTCAATTTTCGCCCGCCATTATCAGCGCGCTTTATGCGCGTGAGGCGGCGCAGTTCCGTGCGCGGCATCCACGCTCAGCGCTGCTGGCCGCGCGCAGCACGCACTGGTTTGCCGGCACGCCTCTGCATTGGATGCAGGATTGGCCATTGCCGTTCCCGCTGTACGTGGCGCGCGCACAGGGCGCACGCGTGACGGATGTCGATGGCCATCCGTATGCGGATTTCTGCTTGGGTGACACCGCGGCGATGTTTGGCCACAGCCCCCCGGCCTTGGCCGAGGCCTTGAGTGCGCAGGTCGCACTGGGGTTGTCAGCCATGCTGCCCGCCGCCGCCACTGCGGAGGTGGGTGAATTGCTGGCCGCAAGGTTTGGGCTCCCGCAGTGGCAAATTGCTACCACGGCCTCGGACGCCAATCGTTTTCTGCTGCGCTGGGTGCGGGCCGCCACTGGGCGCAACATCCTCGTGGTGTTTGATG
>CAIPNE010000058.1 GCA_903866355.1 uncultured Gammaproteobacteria bacterium | reverse complement strand
TGACCGTGCCTTCTGGCTCGACGCGCGCAAAAGAGCCTTTTTTCACTTTGCCGTCGACCACAGCCATTTCGTTGACTAACTGCGGGTTGGCAAAAGTGGCTCGCTGCGCGGTTAGATGATCGCCCCGATGCGTCGCGTAAGAATTAAAGTCTTCCTCCGGCAGGCCCATATGGGCGAGATATTCACCCGCTGCGCTGTCGAGCAAAATAGCGTTGGACGGCGATAAGTGATCGGTAGTGATGTTGTCCGGTAGTACCGCCAGCGCGCGCATGCCCTGCAGCGTGCGCTCACCGGCTAGCGCGCCTTCCCAATAGGGTGGGCGACGGATATAGGTGCTGGCCGCACGCCAGTCGTACAGCGGGCTAACACTCGCTGCCGGGCCCCCTTTTTGTTCGAACATGGGGATGTACACACGGCGGAACTGCTCGGGCTTTACGCTGGTACTCACGATGGCGTCGATTTCTTCGTCGCTGGGCCACAGGTCCGCCAACAAAATGGGCTGGCCGTTGGCATCATTGCCAAAGGAATCGCGTTCGATATCAAAACGAATGGTGCCAGCCAGCGCATAGGCCACCACCAAAGGAGGTGACGCCAAAAATGCCTGTTTGGCGTAAGGATGGATACGCCCATCGAAGTTGCGGTTGCCGGACAACACGGCCGTGGCGTAGAGATCGCGCGCAATAATTTCCTGCTGAATGTCGGGATCCAGTGCGCCGGACATGCCGTTACAGGTGGTGCAGGCAAACGCCACGATGCCAAAGCCCAGCTGTTCAAGTTCGGTTTTTAGTCCGGCTTCTTCCAGATACAGCGCGACCGTTTTAGACCCCGGTGCCAGCGAACTTTTTACCCAGGGCTTGCGCGTGAGTCCCAAGCGATTCGCGTTGCGGGCCAGCAGGCCCGCGGCGATGACATTGCGTGGGTTGGAAGTGTTGGTGCAACTGGTGATGGCCGCGATGACCACCGCGCCGTCTGGCATCTGGCCGGGGATTGAAGTCCACTTGGCGGCGATGCCTTTGGCCGCGAGGTCGCTGGTTGCCACGCGCGCATGCGGGTTGCTAGGGCCGGCCATATTGCGCACCACGCTCGCGAGCGAGAAGGTTAGATCGCGCTCATACACGGCGTCTTGCAGGCTGTCGGACCAGAGGCCGGCCACCCGTGCGTAGGTCTCAACCAGCGCGACGTTTTCTTCGGTACGGCCGGTCAGTTTGAGGTAGTCCAGCGTCCGCTGATCGATGGCGAACATGGCCGCCGTGGCACCATATTCGGGGGCCATATTCGAAATGGTCGCGCGGTCGCCCAAGGTCAGGCTGGTCGTGCCCTCACCGTGGAATTCCAGATACGCGCCCACCACTTTGGACTGCCGTAGGAACTCGGTGAGTGCGAGTACCAAGTCGGTTGCGGTGATGCCTGGGCACAGTTTGCCGGTGAGCTTTACGCCAATTATTTCGGGGAGCCGCATCCAAGAGGCGCGCCCCAGCATCACGTTTTCTGCCTCCAGCCCGCCCACCCCGATCGCAATGACGCCCAAGGCATCCACGTGCGGTGTGTGACTGTCGGTCCCCACACAAGTGTCAGGGAAGGCCACGCCGTCTTGTGCTTGGATAACCGGCGACATTTTCTCCAGATTGATCTGGTGCATGATGCCGTTGCCGGCTGGGATGACGAGGACATTGTCGAACGCGAGCTTCGTCCAATTGATGAAGTGGAAGCGGTCCTCGTTGCGACGATCCTCAATGGCGCGATTTTTCTCGAAAGCCTGCGGGTCGAAGCCCGCCGCCTCGACGGCCAAAGAGTGGTCCACGATCAACTGCACCGGTACCACCGGGTTAACTTTGGACGGATCACCACCTTGGTCCGCGATGGCGTCACGCAGTCCAGCCAGATCCACCAACGCCGTTTGTCCCAAAATATCGTGACACACGACCCGCGCTGGAAACCATGGAAAATCCAAGTCGCGCTTCACTTCGATGATCTGCGTGAGGTAGTCGGTGATGCTGGCTGGGTCCGCGCGGCGGACGATGTTTTCGGCATGCACGCGCGCGGTGTAGGGCAGGCGGTTCCAAGCCCCGGGCGCGATGGCGTTCACCGCGGCACGGGCGTCGAAATAATCGAGTGAGGTGCCGGGCAGTGGCTTGCGATAGGCGGAGTTCATGATGCTGGCGGGTCCCTGGTTATGGACGGTCTTTGAGCGGGACGAAGGTCTGGTCTTCCGGACCCACATAATTGGCGCTGGGACGGATAATCTTGCCGTCGATGCGTTGCTCGATGACGTGTGCGGACCAGCCTGAGGTGCGGGCGATGACGAAGATCGGCGTGAACATGGCGGTCGGCACCTGCATCATGTTGTAGGACACGGCGCTGAACCAGTCCAGGTTCGGAAACATCTTCTTCTCGCGCCACATCAC
>CAIPNE010000057.1 GCA_903866355.1 uncultured Gammaproteobacteria bacterium | reverse complement strand
TGGCGGCCGGTGCGCGTGCTTCCTACTTGCTCAACGGCTGGGACCTCTCGGCCTTTTATTACACCAGCCCAGACAAAACCGCCGTGTTGTCTCGCACCCTGAATTTGGGCGCTGATCCCAGCGTTACCTTTAAACCGGTGCACGAGCGCATTCATCAGATTGGCAGCACGCTGGCGAAGGATTTTGGCGTCTTTGTGTTGAAGGGCGAAGCCATTGAGACGCTCGACCGGTTGCTTAACGTGGACCGCCTCAGCGATGTCGATGGTTTAGTGAAAACCGATACGCTCACTTACGTGGCGGGGATCGATTGGGCCGGCGAGACCGGGCATAACGTGAACCTGCAATTTTTCCAGACCTGGTTGCAGAACTACGATCCCGCCATGCAATTCAAAGAAGTGGAAAGCGGCGCCAGTATTATGCTGACCACCAGCGCTTTGCACCCCGACATCACCCCTGAGGTGCTCTGGATTCGCAGCTTGGATCGCAACGAATGGTTGCTAGAAAGCAAAGTCACTTGGGAATTCGCCGCCGACTGGAAAGCCACCTTGGGCACGGATATTTTTGCCGGCCCACCCACGAGCCTGTTTGGGCAGTTCGACCACACAGACCGTGTTTACACCGAATTTCGCCACAGTTTTTAACGCACGGCGGGGATAAAAAGAGCACGTACTGGAGCGCAACGGCATGTCGATTAAAATTACGCTGGCGCGCAGCCCGCAGGAAATTGACGACGCACTCTGGCTGCGCCACGAAGTGTTTGTGATCGAAGACGGTAAGTTTGGGGGGCAGGCCTTGCACGGCGAGCGCTTGGTGGACAAGTTCGACGCCTTTCCCAGCGTGTATCACGTGGTGGCCTATGAAGACGAACACCCGGTCGCCACCATGCGATTGGTGCGCGACAGTCCTGTGGGTTTGCCGGTGGACGAACTCTACGACTTCACCGAATTCCGCACCCGCGCCTTGGACGACTTGCCCACCCTTGGCCCCGACTGGCAAGGCCGCGACGCCGCGGTGTTTGGCAGCGCGGGCATGTTGGCCATTCGCAAGCCCTGGCGGCGGCGGCGGGATGTCATCCGCGCCATGTTTAGGATGGCGGCCACGGTTTGTCAGAGCTACGGGGCCTCGCATGTGGTGGTGGTGGTGAACCACGAAACCGCCGGCATGTATCGACGCTTCGGCTTCGTGGCACTCGCCGAGAAAATTTGGGTGGCGGAAATTGGCAATCACGTCATCCCGTTGGCTGGCGTCAGCCAAGAATTTTTAAGCTGGGCGCTGGGGAATGTCGCGGAGTCCGCGCTAGCTGATTTTCAGGACAGCTTTGAGCGCTTGGTTCTGCGCAAAGACGAAGTGGTGTTCCACGAAGGCTCAGCCGGTGCACACGCCTATGTGGTGCAAAGCGGCGAGGTTCGTATCACCCGCCAAACGCCGGATGGGCACGAACTCACGCTGGCGCATTTAGGACCTA
Source organism: uncultured Gammaproteobacteria bacterium (assembly GCA_903866355.1). Classification (GTDB taxonomy): domain Bacteria; phylum Pseudomonadota; class Gammaproteobacteria. The sequence goes on along the minus strand of CAIPNE010000057.1, from coordinate 3,390 downwards.
GCGCGCTATTTGGCGAATTGGCGCTCATTGACGACCAACCCCGTGCGGCATCGGCAGTCGCCTTGAGTGACGTGGAATTGATGACACTCGATCGCCAGACCTTCCAAAGCCAGCTGCAGGCGCATCCCGAACGCAGTCGCAGCTTGTTTAAAGTGTTTGCGCAGCGTATGCGGAGCATGGACAAGCTGGCCATGGTGTTGGCTTTTGCGCCGCCCGCTGAGCGTTTGGATTTTGCGCTAGACACCGCCCGTAAGGACGCGACACCTGACCCCAAACAGCCTGAGACAAGATTGTTTCGGGGTGGGCCGCGCGAATTGGCGCTGATGGCCGCGGTGGCAGAAGACCTGGTGCTAGCCCGACTGGCGCTCGCGGCGACGCAGGGGCTGCTAGAATTTTCAGACCGACATATCAGTTTTAAGGCGCTGTGAGGCGCGTTTGGGGCGGCCGGGGCAACGCCGCCGCAGCCGCTTCGCGCACAGCCGCCAACAAGCCGCTAAAACAAACGCACCAGTTTGGGCGGCGCTTGGCCGCTAAGCTTGCGGATGGCGCGGTTTGGAATGCGGCGCACGTCTGGGCTGAACAAAATCTCAGAACACCCCTTCGGCGTTCTGGACTTGCTCAACAAATAGTTTAAGAATGTGTGGTAACCAGTCTTGCTATCAAAGATTTTAACCAGTCAATGGTGGAAATTTGTGGCAGGCCCGCAATGGCGGACAACGCGAGGGTCATGAGTATGTGGGGTGTTTACAATAAGGCGGGCCGCCTTGGCGGTATGGGTGCAACGGTTGTGCTAACGCTCGGACTGAGCGGGTGCATTGCCAATCCGTTCTGGTCATCCCTGCCGGATGCGCCCAAAGAAAGCGCCCTCGCCAAGGATTGGACCTACCGTATTGGGCCCATGGATAGCCTCAATATTTTTGTTTGGCGCAATCCTGAACTCTCGCAAACCGTTATCGTGCGGCCAGACGGTAAGTTCTCTACCCCGTTGGTGAAGGAATATCAGGCTAGCGGAAAAACGCCCCCGGAACTGGCAAAAGAATTAGAGAAGGAGTTGGCAGAATACATTCGAGACCCGCTGGTGACCGTCACCGTCGGGGGTTTCGTGGGTGAGTACAGCGACCAAGTACGCGTGGTCGGCGAAGCCTCCGAGCCAGTCGCCACCCCGTACCGGCGCAATATGACAGTACTAGACCTGCTTATCCAAGTAGGGGGCCTGACCGAATTTGCCGCTGGCAACCGCGCGGTATTGGTACGCTACTCCACGGGTTCAGAAGAAGAATTTAAAGTGCGCTTAGACGATCTCGTACGTGACGGCGACATTTCGGCCAATGTGCCACTACAGCCGGGCGATATTCTGATTATTCCCGAAGCGTGGTTCTGAGTGGGGCTGGCCGTGGGTAGCCGTGATATAGGCGGGCGCGTGCTGTTGGAGCGGTTCTGATGTTCGAACAATTACTCGTTATTCGCACCATGCTTCGAATGGCGTGGCTCTACCGTTGGCTAGGGCTCGCCTGCGCTGGCGTGGTGTGTGTGTTGGGTTGGGGCACGGTGCTCCTGCTGCCAGACCAATTCCAAGTCACCGCTAAAGTTTACCTCGACTCCCGTTCTATGCTGCGGCCCCTGCTACAGGGCATCGCCTTCAATAGCGGGAGCTTGGCGGACGCCTCGTTATTGCTCAGTCGTACGCTGTTAACGCGTCCTAATCTGGAAGCAGTAGCGCGTCGCACCGACCTAGATCTCGCCACCAAAACCCCGGAAGATTTCGACCGCCTCATCACGGGGCTGGCTAAAGACATTTCGATTGTGGGCACGCGGCAGGACAACATCTATGAAATTAAGTACCAAAACGCCGTGCCGAAGGCTGCAAAAGCGGTGGTGGATGAGTTACTGAATACCTTCATGGAATCGGCTTTGGGCGATACCCGCCGCGATACGGCTAACACCCAGAAATTCCTAGACGAACAAATCGCCAGCTACGAGAAGCGTTTGCTTGAGGCGGAAGACCGCGTTAAGCAATTTAAACAACGCAACGTCGGGGCGATGCCGGGTTCGCAGGGTGATTTTTTTACGCGCATGGAAGCCGCACAAACCCAATTGCGTGAAGCCAAACTCCAGCTGCGCGAGGCGGTGGATAGCCGCAACCAGCTGAAGGAGCAAATGCAGGACCAGTCCGAGTCGATTGTTGACGAGTCCGCCGCCACGGGTGCCGCGGTCGATGCCCAGCTGAGTTTCTTCGACACCAAGATTCAAGAGCTGCAGGGACGCATCGACGACCTGCTGCTCAACTTCACGGACAAACACCCAGACGTCATTGGCCTGCGCAAAATGATCGCGGATTTTGAAACCAAACGGGCAGCCCGGGTGGCCGCTATCACGAGCAGTGCGGCGCAGGCTGACGAAACGGGTACATCCGGCCTGCAGCTGGGCAACAGCGCTAATCCTGTCTGGCAGCAGTTGCAAGTATCCGCCATGCAAGCCGATGCGCAGGTAGCGGCTCTCCAGACGCGGGTGACGGAATACGAATCTCGCATGAAAGAACTCGAGCAAAAAGTGGACACCGTGCCAGAGGTTGAGGCCGAGTTGACGAGGTTGAATCGCGATTACGCCGTCAACAAAAAGCAATACGACGAACTCCTGGAGCGCCGCGAACAGGCGCATATGTCTCAGGAGGCTGACCAAAGCGAAGACGACGTCAAGATTAAAATCATTGAGCCACCGCGCCTGCCGTTGTTAGCCACCGGTCCGCCGCGCTTGTTGCTGGCGAGTGGCGTCTTGCTGATTGGGCTGGGTTTCGGTGGGGCTTTGTGTTTGGCGCTCTCGCAGTTGAGCCCGCGGATTATCGACGTTCCCGATTTAATCGACCTCACCGGTTTGCCGGTGTTAGGCGTTATTAGTTTGAGCGCTAGCCCGCAGTACCGTCGCGAACGGCGCTTCGAGTTGTATGCTTTTTCTGGCGGCATAGCGGGGCTATTTCTGGTGTATGTAGCGCAGATCACGCTGCTGCTGATGGATGTCAATCTGCATCAAAAAATTCAATTCGTAATAGGACGAATCCTGTGAGCACGATCGAACGCGCCATGCGCCGACTCAACGGTGAGCCCGAGCCGCAAGAAGTCGTCCCTGCGGAAGCAGCACTGCCGGAGGGTTCGCCGACAGTAGAGGCGGCGTCTGCCAGCCCGCCCGCGGCGCCGACGCAAACCATGCCGCCTCCCCAACCGCCAGCTAGCCCACGCACCGGTGCTGCGCGGTCCGCTCAAGGCGAGCCCGGACGCGGGCAGCTGACTCTGGATTTTGAGCGCCTGGAACGTTTGGGCTTCATTACGCCGGCGCAAACAGCCTCGCGGCTGACCGAAGAGTTTCAGCAGGTTAAACGTCGCCTGATTGCCAATA
>CAIPNE010000056.1 GCA_903866355.1 uncultured Gammaproteobacteria bacterium | reverse complement strand
TTGTGGCGATTGCGGCACTTTGCGGCATTACCCACGGGTGCTGTGTGGCGAGTGCTACTCGCTGGCAGTGACCTGGGTCGAAGTTTCCGGGCGCGGCACAATTCATAGCTGGACCATTGCGCATCATGCTTTCCTGCCGAGCTTTAAGGAGGATTTGCCCTATGTGCTGGTGGTCGTTGATCTCGAGGCCGGCGTGCGCGCCATGGGGCGGTTAACCGGGGTGTTGGACACTGATATCCGCATCGGCCTGCCGGTGCAATTTGTGGCGCAGGTGCGTGCAGACGGTCTCGCACTCCCGGCGTTTGTACCACGTTAAAAGATTAACGCCGCGGCCCCGACCGTAAGCGGTAGTGGTGCCGCGCTTAACAGCAACGGCGCCACCCAGCGGCCATAAAAAATAAGGATTAAGCGCGATGCCTGATGTGCTGATCGATTACGAACCCGGCCTCATCATCATCACCATCAACCGGCCTGATCAGCGCAACGCGGTGAACAGCGCGGTGTCGCATGGGGTGTGTGCAGCGGTAGACGAGTTGGATGCGCGCGAGGATTTACGGGTTGGCATTCTCACGGGTGCGGGCGGTAATTTTTGTGCGGGTATGGACCTCAAAGCGTTTCTGCGCGGTGAATCGGTGAGGGTAGAAGGGCGCGGTCTTTTGGGGATAGCCCTGACCCCGCCACGCAAGCCGCTCATCGCGGCGGTTGAGGGCTACGCGCTGGCGGGTGGTTTTGAAGCCGTGCTGGCCTGCGATCTCACGGTGGCGGCACGCAACGCCCAGTTTGGTTTGCCCGAAGTCAAACGGGGTTTGGCGGCCGCCGCCGGCGGTCTGCTCCGCCTGCCCCGCTTGATCCCGCCGCGCATCGCGATGGAACTCGCCCTAACCGGGGACCTCCTCGGCGCCGAGCGTGCGGCCGCGTTGGGGTTGGTCAATCTGCTGAGCGAACCCGGTGGTGCGCTAGCGCTGGCTAAACAACTGGCGGCGCGGATTATTGCCAATGCGCCGCTGTCGGTCGCGGCCAGTAAACGGGTGTTAGTGGAGCAACAGGACTGGTCGTTGGAGGAACGGTTCGCGCGCCAGAAAGTCCTCACCGATCCGGTACAGAGTTCAGCCGATGCGCGGGAAGGCGCTGCTGCGTTTGCGGAAAAACGGGCCGCCCGCTGGCAGGGCAAGTGACGCCCGTAGCGACGCCCACTGCCTTGCGGGCGTAGGCGGGCCAGCATCTCAACGCGGTCGAGATCCCCACCCAATTCACCTTGGGTGCTGCGCTGCGGCGGGACTCACACGGCAAGCTGACCGAGGGGTCGAATCACCAGTCGCCCGCGGAACCTGCTTGAATTCGCGTGCGAGGCCGGCGCTGGTTTAATGGTCTCGCTGTTGGCTACTATCTAGGTCTCTCATCAAACTACGGGGACGACCATGAGCATTGACTGCGGTTTTCTGTTTCCCTTTCGCAATCCAGATTTCGCGCGCCGTCCATGGGCCGATGTCTATCGCGAAGACATCGCGCTGGCCGTACACAGCGAAACGCTGGGTTTCGATCATGTTTGGCTGACTGAGCATCATTTTGTCGATGACGGCTATTCGCCGGCCCTGATGCCGATCGCGACAGCTATCGCGACCCAAACCACTCGCGTCCGCATCGGCACTTTTGTGTTGCTGTTGCCCCTACATGGCACGGTACGCATCGCTGAAGATGTCGCTACAGCGGATGTCATTTCTAATGGCCGCATTGATTTTGGCGTAGGCCTGGGCTATCGGGTGGGAGAATTTAACGGCATGGGGGTTTCCCCACGGGAACGTGCGTCGCGTTTTAGCGAACAGCTCCCGCTAGTCCGCCGCCTACTAGATGGCGAGACCGTCAGCTTTGAGGGCAAACACCATAACTTCTCGGGCGCGAAAATTTTACCGCCGCCAGTGCAACAGCCGTTGCCGTTATGGGTGGGCGCGCGCGGTGAGAAGGCGCTTGATCGGGCCGCACGAATGGGTTGCCACTTGGCGGGCGTGTCGGCCGAACATCGTCTCAAATACCGTGCTGCATTGGCTCGTCACGGTCGCGCCCCGGATGATTATCACGTCAGCCAGATGGTGTTGGTGTACGTCGCGCCCACCAAAGCACAGGCGTGGGAGGAAGCCTCCCGTCCCGTACACCATATGCTGAGCCTATATCGCGATTGGGCAGCAGAAGCTGGCGACGACAACAATGACGACCAATCTACCCGCAGCATTCCAACGCCGGCCGAGATGCAACGCGATCAAAACGGTACGTTTTTTGGCGAACCGGCGTTCATCGGCACGCCTGACTTTGTTTACGCTGGCTTGCGCGACATGCTCAAGCGGTCGCCCTGCACGCATCTGGTTTTGATGGGTGTGCTACCCGGTGCGCCGCCGGCGGGCACGCGGCGCAGTGTCGAACTATTTGCGAGCGAGGTCATGCCGCGGCTCAAGCGCGACGCAGGCGTTTAAATATCATCAGCCAGGCCACCGCACGGGTGCCTCTCGTGCAGCCTACCGGGACTAATGGTTCCGGTAGGGGTCGGCACTGGTGATGGGGCGGCGCGCGACCCGCGCATAAAAAATGACTGCGGGTAACCCGCCTAGCGCGGCCGTTACTCGCGGTGTTGATGATCCTCATGGCCAAGCAAGATAATCTGTGCGGCAATACGGGGTGCGGTCAGGGCGTTCTCACCCGCGCGCACCGAGTGCCGGGAAGTGGCTGACAACCCGCTGATTTGGCCATCGAGGTCAAGGCACACCAGTGTGGCCGGCGCTAGGACTCGCGTTCCCAATCACCCTACCCATGAAGGCAGAAAAAGGCCCGTCCGAGGCCGCCCGACCTCCTAAAGAGACTGACACGATGAAGCCCAAGCTGTTGATTATTGAGGATGACCCGGGTCTGCAAAAGCAGCTCAAATGGGCGTTGGAGAATTATGAAATCGAAGTGGCTGGGGATCGCCCCTCAGCGATGGAATTGTTGCGGCAATTCTCGCCCGCCGTGGTCACGCTCGATTTAGGATTACCCCCGGACCCCGCTAATGCTTCGGAGGGCTTGCGCACGCTAAGTGAAATTCTGCGCGAGGCGCCGTATACCAAAGTCATCGTGATCACCGGTAACGATGACCGTGGGGTCGCCGTGCAGGCCGTGGGGCAGGGCGCCTTCGATTTTTATGAAAAGCCTATCGATGCAGATGTTCTGCAGCTGATTGTGGCGCGGGCGCTGCGCATGTACGAACTGGAAGCTGAAAATCGCGCGCTCACACAAGTGCCCAGCACCCCGATCGCAGGGCTCATCGTTGGGTGTCAGGTGATGCTCAATGTGTGCAGTCTCGTGGAGAAAATTGCACCCACGCAGGCCAGTGTCCTGCTCCTCGGAGAAAGCGGGACAGGCAAGGAAATCATCGCACGTGCACTGCACAACTTAAGCCTGCGCCAGAACGAAAAATTTATCGCCATCAATTGCGCGGCGATCCCCGAGACCCTGCTGGAGAGCGAGCTTTTTGGCTACGAAAAAGGCGCTTTCACTGGGGCCAATAGAACGACCAAAGGCAAGCTCGAATACGCAGATGGCGGTACCTTGTTCTTGGACGAAATGGGCGATTTGCCTTTATCGCTACAAGCCAAATTATTGCGGTTTTTACAAGAACGGGTGATTGAACGTTTAGGCGGGCGGGAGGAAATCGCGGTGGATGTCCGGGTAGTGTGTGCCACCCACAAAGATCTAAAGAAACTGATTTTTAGTAAGCTTTTTCGGGAAGATTTGTACTACCGGATCAGCGAGGTCAGCGTGGAAATCCCACCGCTGCGTGAGCGTGAGGGCGAGGCAGTCCTGATTGCGCGAGCCCTGTTGGAGCGTCATCGTCAACCCAATGGGCTGTTAGGGCGGCAGTTCAGTCCAACTGCCTTGATGGCGATCGACCGGCATCCTTGGCCCGGCAATGTGCGCGAGTTGGAAAACCGCGTGAAACGCGCCGTGATCATGGCCGAGAGCGCTTTCATTGAGCCACGCGATCTCGAACTCGAGTCCGCCCTCACGGGGGCGCGTCAAACCCTGCGCGAAGTTCGCGCAAGCGCTGAGTTGAAGGCCATTGAAGCCGCCATTGTTGAGTATCAAGGTCGGCTGGGCAAAGTCGCTGATGCACTGGGGGTGAGCCGTCCCACCATGTATAGCCTGCTCAAGAAGCACAACCTCGCGGCTGATCTAGAGATCGACTAATTGGCCCCGTTCGACACAGTGGCGTAAGCCCACGGCGACCCGGCTTGGCGCACGACCTGGTACGCACGCGCCCAGCGGCTGTCGGCCGCAGTCCAACACTGCGCCGGGCCCGGGGTCGCCGGCCCTAGAATAGCTGCCCTGCGCGCCCGCGCCGCGCAGGTTTTTGAGCCCCCCAAGTGCCATGCCTCGTGTCATCGCCACGGGGTCCCGTGGTCTGCGCAGGCCAACGCACAACCCGCCCGGAGACTGCCGCAAGGCTCGCATTCGCTGGCGCGGGCGGTTATGGTTTGGTCCACCTTACCGCCGAGTTTGCGATGAACGATTTGGGCCACTCCGTCGACATTCGCACGCTGGCGCCGGGCCCGAGGCGGCTGTGGCATTTTCTCGGGCCGGCCGGAATGATCAGTGTCGGGTATATGGATCCGGGCAACTGGGCGACCGACTTGAGCGCAGGCGCGCGGTTTGGCTACCAGTTACTGTGGGTGCTGGTGGTGGCAAACCTCATCGCCATGGTGCTCCAAACACTGGCTGCGCGTTTGGGTATCGTGACCGGTCGCGACTTGGCGCAGAGCTGCCGTGATCACTATGCGCGCCCCGTGGTGTGGGCGCTGTGGCTGCTGTGCGAGCTGGCCATCATCGCCTGCGATTTGGCCGAAATTTTGGGTGGGGCCATCGCCTTAAACTTGCTCTTTAATATGCCGCTCGCTTGGGGGGCGTTGCTCACCGGCTTGGATGCCCTGTTGATCATCGGGTTGCAACGCTACGGCATTCGTACACTAGAAGCCGTGATTGCGGCGATGGTACTGACCATCGGCGGCTGCCTTGGGCTAAATGTTTTTCTCGCGAGTCCCGATTGGCACGCGGTGGCTGGCGGACTGATCCCACGGCTTGACGGTGCCAGTCTGTATCTGGCTATTGGCATGCTGGGCGCCACCGTTATGCCGCACAATCTTTATCTACATTCTGCGTTGGTGTGCACCCGCCGCATCGATCCCACGCCGGCCGCCCAACGCGAAGCCATTCGCTATAATTTTCTCGACACCGCATTGGCGCTAAATCTCGCGTTTCTAATCAATGCCGCCATCCTCGTGGTTTCGGCGGCGACTTTTTTTTCGCGAGGCATCGAAGTGACCGAATTCTCTCAGGCCTACGATTTACTCACTCCGTTGCTAGGCAGTGTGGGCGCGTCGGCTGCGTTCGCCATCGCCCTGCTGGCGGCTGGTCAAAGCTCGGCTGTTACCGGCACTCTGGCGGGGCAAATTGTCATGGAGGGTTTTTTGCGTCTGCGCCTAAGCCCGGTGAAACGTCGCTTGCTCACCCGCCTATTGGCCGTGGTGCCTGCGGTAGCGGTGCTGGCGATCATGGGGGAAGGCGGCGTCATGCGTTTGCTGGTGCTGAGTCAGGTCGTGTTAAGCCTGCAATTGCCCTTCGCGATCGTGCCGCTCATTCGCTTCACGAATGATGCAAGCAGGATGGGCAGCTTGGTCATTGCCGCTGGCTTGCGGCGGCTGACGGTGGCCATTGCGGTGGGGATCACCGGGCTCAACGGCTGGCTAGTTTGGCTGGCGATGGGACCTGGCAGCGAGATGGGGGCTGAGTTACCGCTGTGGCGCGGCGTGTGTGTGGTCATCGGCGTGGCTTGTGCCGGCTTACTCGTGTGGATTACCGTCGTGCCGCTGCGTCAGGTACCGGCTAAGCCGGCGCTAAAATAAATCGGCCACGCCCGCTGATGACCAACGCTAAGCGCTGGTCATCAGCGTTATCGTGGTGCCTAACAGGAGGACATCAACCATGTCGAAGCTAAGTTTGGGCGCTCACAGTGAGGCCGAGATTGATCGCATCCCTGACGCTGATTTGACCCGCCTGCTAGCCGCGCACGATGTCTGGCTAGCCTCTGATGGCGCGGCCGGCGAGCAGTTTGATCGACCCGCCGCTAATCTTATCTACGCCGGTTTTTTTCAAGCGAATCTCCAGCGCGCGAATCTGCCGGGCGCCTTTCTATACCGGGCCAATCTGCGTGAATGCGATTTCGCCGGTGCCAATTTGGCGAACGCTAATCTGGAGGGTGCGAGCATGGTCAATAGCGTGTTCGTGCAGGCCACGCTGACTGGGGCGGTGTTAGATCAGACCACCAGTCCGGGGGCTGATTTCGAGCAGACCGAACTCACCGGTGCAGGCTTTCGGGGGGCCAATTTGCTGAGTGCTAATTTTGTCCGCGCCCGCCTGTGTAGAGCGGACTTCACGGACGCCAATTTGGCGGGGGCGGTGGTGCGCGATTGCATCCTCGATGAGGCTATTTTTACGGACGCCAAACTGATGCTAGTGAATTTTTCTGGCAGCAGCCTGCGCCGTGCTGTTTTCTGCGACACCATCGCGTTTGGCGCAATTTTCGTCGAGGCCGATTTGGCGGACGCCGATTTAAGCCGCGCCCGAGGTTTTACGGCGGAACAATTAGGGCTGGCGTACGGCAACGCCGGCACTCGTCTGCCGCCGGAGTTGGCCGGCCTGGTGCTGCGCGAAAAAACGGCGGCTGCGGGCGCCTAAGCCTCAACCTGCAGGGGGTTGGCTGGGCGCCTGCTGCGCGAGTTTTTGGATCGCCAGAGATTCCTGCGCCACTAAATGTTCGACCACGCGCAGTCGGTCGGCCAGTTGTTCGACCGGGCCAAACAGTGCCG
>CAIPNE010000055.1 GCA_903866355.1 uncultured Gammaproteobacteria bacterium | reverse complement strand
GGCCGGACGCTGCAGGAAATTGGCAACTGGATTCGCTACTCGCCCACGGAGCGGGTACGCATCATGGGCGAACTACCGGCGCGTCAAAAACAACTCAGCGAACAGCAACAATAATTCTCAACCAACGGAGACCGCCATGAATCTCACCACGATGACCTTCGATCTCAAAGACCACATTGCCACCATTACGCTCAATCGCCCCGACGCCGCCAACGCGCTGAACCTCACGATGTCCCAAGACCTCCTGACGGTAGCCTCGCGCTGCGATAGCGCGGATGTGCGGGCGGTGATCCTCACTGCGCAGGGCAAAATGTTCTGCGCCGGCGGCGATGTGCTGTCGTTTGCTGCCGCGGGTGCTGGGGTCACGGAACTCATGCGTAACATGACGGCCTTCTTACATTCTGCCATCTCGCGCTTCGCCCGCATGAACGCGCCGTTGATCACCGCGATTAACGGTACGGCGGCCGGCGCCGGCTTAAGCATGGCGCTGACCGGCGATATTATTCTCGCCGCGGCCTCGGCCAAATTCACGATGGCCTACACCAAGATCGGGGTGTCGCCGGATGGTAGCAGCACATTTTTTCTACCCCGTTTAGTCGGCATCGCGAAGGCGAAGGAAATGATTCTGCTGAATCCGGTTTATTCTGCAGAAGAAGCCAAAACCCATGGCCTGGTGACCGAAGTCCTCGCGGACGACGCCTTGATGGCGCGCGCTAATGCGCTAGCCCAACAGCTGGCGGCGGGTCCCACGGCAGCCTATGGCGAAACCAAACGACTGCTCGCGGATACTTTTTCCAATTCCTTAGAAACCCAAATGGAGATGGAGACGCGCGCTATTTCCGGTCTCGCTGCGTACTCCAGCGATACTCGCGAAGGTTTCAAAGCTTTCACGGAAAAACGCAAACCAATCTTTGAGGGCAAGTGACATGAAGGCCGTGGTCCTACACGAACTGGGTGGTCCAGATAAAATTTTAATCGAGGAAATCGCGACCCCGGTACCGCAAGCCGGGGAAGTGCGGGTGGCACTCAAAGCCTGTGCGCTGAATCGCCGCGATGTGTGGATCACCGTGGGAGCCTACCCGCGGATTAAATTCCCGGTGGTGAGTGGATCCGATGGCGCGGGGATCATCGATGCGGTAGGTGCCGGTGTGGATAGCGCCTGGCTGGGACGCGAAGTGGTGATTTATCCGGCGCGCGAGTGGGGCGATGATCCGCGCTGCGGCGGGGCTAATTTTCGGGTTTTGGGGATGCCTGATCAGGGCACGCTGGCGGAATTTATTTGCGTGCCGGCGGGGGATGTCGCCGACAAGCCCGCGCATTTGTCTTGGGTCCAGGCGGCGGCGTTTCCGCTGGCAGGTCTCACGGCGTGGCGCGCCGTCGTGACGCACGGCGAAGTGCAACGCGGGCACAAAGTTTTGGTGACCGGCATCGGCGGCGGGGTGGCCACTTTTGCACTGCTCTGGGCCAAATATTTGGGCGCCGAAGTCTACGTCACCAGCAGCAGCGAGGAAAAACTCGCCCAAGCCACCGCGCTCGGCGCACGCGGTGGGGTGAATTACCATCATCCCGCTTGGGGCAAGCAACTGCGGGAACTCTGCGGCGGCTTCGATTTAGTGATCGACAGCGCGGGTGGGGCGGTGGTCAACACCACGCTCAACGCCCTGAACAACGGTGGCCGCTATGTGTTTTTTGGGGCCACGCTGGGTAATCCGCCTGACGGGCTAGAGATGGCCAAGTTATTTTTCAGGCAAATCCGGCTGCAGGGTTCCACGATGGGCACGCCAGACGAGTTCGCGGCCATGCTGGCCTTTATCAATCGTCATGGGATTGAACCGGTCGTGGACCAAATTTTTAAGCTAGACGACGCGGCGGACGCCTTTCGGCGGCTCCAAGCCTGTGAGCAGATGGGCAAATTGGTGTTAGTGCACGACTAACCCGGCGCGGGGCGTTGCGGAATCATCATTGCCGCAGCGCCCCTAGTTCGCCACCGTTCAGTGGCCGCGCGCGCTTATCGGCACGCGAAACCTAGAGAGTCCCGGTGAGTTTGCCCAGCGCATCCTGTTGGGGACGCGCCGCGTTTCAGCCGGCAATTTCTTGCAGGATGGGCAGCAAGTACTCGCGAAATTTTCGCGGGTTCTCGCTCATGGGGAAATGGCCGTTGTCTTTCATCACCGTGAACTTCGCACCTTTCACGCGGGCTGCTAACTCGCGAGTTTCATCGGGCCCAGTGGCAAAGTCGTACTCGCCGGTCAACAAGTACAGCGGACATTTGTCCGTGTCGATGGTGTCCACGTAGGCTTGCGCGTTGTATTCCACGGAGTAGTAATACAGGTCACCTTTGAAAACCATGGGTGCGCCTTGGCTGTAGCCAAAAATGGTTTCTCGCACGTTGGGCTCCGGGCTGGAGGGCGCGCATAAGCCAAACATGGTGGCCGGCTTGGCTTCGTTACTGATTCTGGGGTGATAGAACTGGTCCAGAAAATAGCCCGGGCTGGACAGGGAGGCTTCAACGCCGATGACTGCGCGGAAACTCTCCGGATGGTGCGCCGCCAAGTCCACCGCCACTTGCCCGCCCATGGAACAACCCATGAACACTGGCTGATCTAGTTCTAGCGCGGCCGAAAAACCCAAAATGAATTTCAGGAAAAAATCCCGGGTGAGGTTGTAGGGTTTTTCCCAGTGCCGGTCGCCGATGGGCGGCAGGGACTTGCCGTGGAAGGGTAAATCCCAGGCGATCACGCGGAACCGGCTGGTGATGTCGGGATCTTCCATCAGGTGGCGCCACTGGAAGCCGTGCGCGCCGGCGGTATGTTGGCAAATGAGTGGAATGCCGGTGCCGCAGGATTCGTAATAAACGCGGTATTCGATGTCGTTGACCGTTAGGTACACATAGCGACCCACCGTCTCGTCGTGTTTGGCCATGGGGTGCTCCTCAGTGAATGGCGTGGTCGCGCATGATTTGGAACATGCGGCGGAAAGCGCCGTAGTACGCGAAGAAAGTTTCCGAGTCGCCGCTCCACTGAAATTGCTTGCGGACGATGGCGGCAAACATATCGTGGAAGAACGGTTTTGGGATGGGTTTCAAAAATTCTTGCCAGCTGCTCAGCGGGCCGGTGATGTTGATGTCGGCGCTGTCGAACAGTGCCGGGGTAACCATTTCGGTTAGCCGCCCGTCTCTAAATTTGAGGAGCAGGGCTTGTTCGTCGAACTGGAGGCGGAGCGCGCCATCGAGAAAACGGCCAGCAATTTTAAATTCGCCGTCCTGATTGAGCGCGGTCTGAAAATTCTGCGCATTGAATAGCGTCATGGCGACTTATCCCAAGGGTTGTGACATCAGCTTTGTAGGGCGCCAGCGTGTGTGGCAGCGCAAACCTGCAGGCACCTTAGACCAGCGGGTGATGGCTGGCAACCGGGTGCGGACGCGTTTTAAACGGAGAGATTCTGCTGCCCCAACGCACGGGGTGCGCGGGGCAGCAGGGGCGCGAGACTAGAAAGTGCGGGAGACCGTGAACACAAACGATCCATCCACCAACTTACCGAAATTGGGGCGCGCGCCTGACGGATAGAAATCTAGCAAAGAGGAGCTTTCATTGGTGCCGACGTAGCCAGCATCCAATTTAAAGCCTTTGATGAGATAGGTTAGGCCACCGCTGTAATACACATAGCTGTAACCGCCCAGGGCGCCTGAGGACTTGTCACCATTGGTGACGGAGTAGCCCACGCTGCTGTACAGGCCAAAGTTTTTCGGCAGGGTTGCGCCGAGGTTAAGTTGCACGGTATTGGCCGCGCCATCCTCACCAAAGTTATTCGGCGTGTAGTAGTAATTGAAGGCCATCGAGGGGGCAAATTCTACGTCGAAGGTATGCGCGAGGCCCAAGTTGAACTCGCCATAGTTGGCTTGCACGTTAATGGGGTCAAAGCCGTCGGTCGTGTTGATGTTCTCACCGGGGTAGCTGTAGTACAGGCCCTGGAAAGTGATATCGACCGTCATGTAGTTAAAGCGATAACCACCGTAGTAATCGATTTCGAGATTGGAATCGGAGAACTCCGTGTTGGACGCCCAGACGCCGACAAAAAAACCGTCGTAGGCGTAAT
>CAIPNE010000054.1 GCA_903866355.1 uncultured Gammaproteobacteria bacterium | reverse complement strand
GATAACCGCTTCACGGTCGATGCGAGCGTGCGCGAGGTGACCTTGTTGATTTTTCGGGTGGCCAATGCGCCGCCGTTGGAATTCATCAGCCCGAACGATACCCATTCGAGTGCTAAGAATCCCCAGCCTGGCATTCGTTGGCAGCAAGAGGGCAGCTACGATTTGGTTACCATCGAGAAACCCATGCCGGGTATTTGGTCGTTCAATGGCACCACCGATCCGGATAACCGCGCGCTCGTCGTGACGGACCTCTCCTTGGCCGTCAACGACTTGCCCACCCATCTGATGGCTGGCGAAACTGTGCTGATTCGCGCCCACCTAGAGGAGCACAATCAACCCATCGCCCGCGATGAATTTCTGCGACTGGTGAAGGCTGATGTGTCCTTTAGTGATCCCAAGGGCGAAGGCGAGGTGGTTGAGCTGCCCTTCGACACCGCTACTCACGCGTTTTCGAACAGCGCTGGCGCGAGTCTTAAAGCCGGCCTCTACGAGGTGGTCGTACGCACGCAAAGCGGCACTTTCGATCGCGAAAAACGGCGCCGTCTGCAGGTCTACGGCGAACCGCTAAGCGCCAAAATCAGCGCCCCAGCGCCCCCCGTCGATCAGGGCGCGACAGTGCACATCACCTTGTCACTCAACGCGAAGCTGGTCGATCCGGCCAGCTTGAGTGGCTACGTCCTGCTCACCGGCCCCGCTGGATTGCGCGATGTCCAGGCGCTTGACGCCTCGGATGATCCCGAGACGGCCATCTCGTTCAAGGCGCCGCTGGGCGGGACATACCAGGCGGACGTCACGGCTTTCCTCACTACCCTCGATGGACGTTCTTTGCACTTACAACCGGCCACGCTGCAGGTCGAGGTGGTCGCCCCGCTGCCGGTGGCCAGCGCACCGGTCAACACCCCCAACATCTCACCACCGCCGACGACAGCCACTATTAGCGCGTTGCAGACCCTTATCATCGTGTTATGCGGCAATTTGCTGCTGGCAGCACTGGTGGGGCCGGTGTGGTATGTCCTGCGCCGCCGCGACATTCCGTCCAAAGGAGTTTCGTTGTGATTACCACCTCGCTGGAGCTTGCCCTGCTGCTGCTCTGCTGCGAATTTGCTTTGCTCGCAGCCGCCTACGTGTGGTTTCAACGCCGGCGCGAACGCCGCCAGGACACCACCGCCGTGGCGGACATCACCTCATTGGTGACCAACGTTGAGCGCACAGAAACCCAACGCCGCACAGCCCTGTTGGCGACCATGCAGGAAATTTATCGCTTTGGACCCGAAGAAGCCGAGCGTGTGGTGTCAGACTTTATCGAACGTGAGCGCGCCTTCTATAACGCACTTATCGGCGTGCACTTGGGACGTGGCGGAAAGTCGTTGGTCGATGTGCCGGCAGAAATCACCAAGCTCGTAGCGCCGTGGCTGCGCATGACACCCCAAGGGCAAGTGGATGTCTCCAAGGTTGTTGGCCTACAGGATGCCAACTCAGCGCTGAGTGATGAGTTGGCCGATACCAAAAAAGTGCTGGACTCACTGATGGTTGAGTACAGCGCGGT
>CAIPNE010000053.1 GCA_903866355.1 uncultured Gammaproteobacteria bacterium | reverse complement strand
TGTTGCCAGAGCTGGCGGTGTTTTCGGGTGATAACGTCCGCGCCGATGCCGAGGGCTTTCTCTACTTCGTAGGTCGCCGCGATGAGATGATCAAAACCTCCGGTTATCGCGTGAGTCCCACCGAAATCGAGGAAATTTTGTACAGCACCCCCGGCGTGAACGAGGTCGCGGCGTTTGGTGTGGACCACCCACGTTTAGGCCAAGCCATCGTGGTCGTCGCCACCCCCAAAAGTGGCGTCACGCTCACCCCAGCCGATTTGCTGGCTGCCACTCGCCAGCACCTACCCGCCTATATGGTGCCGAGCAAAGTGGAAATCCGCACGGGCACGCTGCCGCGCAACCCCAACGGCAAGATCGATCGCAAAGCGCTGTCCAGTGAATTTACCGACCTTTTTCGAGGCCCAGACCCGCGATGATCGACAAACCCCAACACGCCGAGATGCGCCAGTTCGCCATTATTGACGGTAGTCTGCAGGTGGCAGGGATCCCGCTGCCCCGGCTGGCCGCGCAGATTGGCCGCACGCCTTTTTATGCCTACGACCGTGGGCTGTTAACCCAGCGCATCGCGCAATTGCGCGCCATCCTGCCGAGCTCGGTAAAACTGCACTACGCGATCAAGGCTAACCCCATGCCGGCCGTGGTGTGCCATCTGGCAAAGCTGGTAGATGGTTTGGACGTCGCCTCCGGTGAGGAACTCACCATGGCCTTGAATACCGGTGTGGCAGCGCAGGAAATTAGTTTCGCCGGCCCCGGCAAACAGCGCGCCGAATTGCGCCAGGCACTCGCAGCTGGGGTGCTCATCAATGTCGAATCCCTGCGCGAAATACGCGAACTAGCCCCCCTGAGTGCAGAGTTAGGCGTCCCAGCACGGGTGGCGGTGCGGGTGAATCCTAGTTTTGAACTCAAGCTCTCTGGCATGAAGATGGGAGGCGGACCCAAGCAGTTCGGCATCGATGCCGAGTGCGTGCCGGACGCGCTAGCAGAAATTGGCAAGCTGGGCTTGGCCTTCGAGGGCTTCCATATTTTTAGCGGGTCACAAAATTTACGCCCCGAGGCAATTTGCGATGCGCAAAACAAAGCGCTGGATCTAGCTGCCGAATTGGCGGCTTTTGCACCTAGCCCCGTGCGGATGCTCAATCTGGGTGGTGGCTTTGGCATCCCCTATTTCCCGGGCGACCAAGCCCTGGATTTGGCCCCCATCGGGGCTAATCTGCAGGCTCTGGCGCGCGTTGCACTAGCGCGTTTGCCGCAGGCCGAACTCACCCTCGAATTGGGTCGCTATCTGGTGGGAGAGGCGGGCATTTATGTCTGCCGGGTGGTAGATATTAAAGTCTCACGCGGGCAAACCTTTATCGTGGTCGACGGTGGCTTGCACCACCATCTGGCGGCGTCGGGCAATTTCGGCCAAGTCATCCGCAAAAACTATCCGGTGATCATCGGTAACCGGGCCGACCAAACCGGGCCGCTGGCCAGTGTGGTCGGACCTTTGTGCACCCCCCTAGACCTGTTGGCAGACAACCTGCCGCTGGGCCACGCGCAACCCGGCGATTTAGTCGTGGTGTTTCAGTCTGGGGCCTATGGACCGTCCGCCAGTCCGCAGCGCTTTTTAAGCCATCCCGAATGCGCTGAAGTGCTGGTTGGCGTAGAGCGTTCATGAGCAGCGCTCCCCGGACGTGCGCCGCACTAGACACGGCGCACGTCGCGCCATCGGGGCACGCCGACGGCTTAATCCGCGGTGGCGACGGGCCGTCCCAGCCGCGCGTTTAACATCAGGCGCGCGGCAAAGCGGGGCATGGCACGGTCCCACGGCGTGAAGCGTGGCAGTTGGTAGGGATCGCTACGCTGGTTGGCCACGCCGGCCGCGGTGGTCACGGCAGCTTCTATGTCTAGGGTGGCCAGCAGTTGCGCGTGCGCGCGTCCATAATCCCGATTGGGCGCGCCATTAGGGTAGGCAAACACCCTCACCGGCTTACCGGTTGCAGCAAAAATAAGCTGTTGGTTGCGTTCAATTTCGGCCTTCACCTGCGCCAGATCGAGGGTCGTTAAAATGGCGTGAGAGTGCGTGTGTCCACCAATCTCCACCCCGCGCTGCGACAACTGCGCTAGCTGGGGTGTGGTGAGCATTAAATCGGTCGGTAGCGCAGGACATTGGGCCACCGCAACCAAGTCCGCGACGCGCCGTGCGCGGTCTTTGGGGGGCACATATTTGAGCTGCCCTAACAGCGCTGCCACCATCTCTCGCCGGTTGTCATCGGTGGCTAAGGGCCAACGACCCAAGCCCAGCGGGGTTAAATCCAGCACCGCCAGCTGCGTGCTGCGGGCAATCGCCAGCACCGCATCGTTGAACATCAACCCACCGTCTAAATATTCGGAGGCAACGAACACCGTCGCGGGCAGGCCCAATTGCTCCAATATTGGCGTCGCGATAGTGAGATTGTCGGCATACCCGTCATCGAACGTAATACAGCAAGATCGCCTGGGCAAAGTACCCGCGCGCAGCCGCAGCGCGGCCTCCCTCAAGGGCAAGACACAGAAATTCTTCGCCAGAAAACGCATCTGGTGGGCAAAACGCTGGGCGTCGATTTCGCCCGGAGACAAGCGGTCGGGGATCGGCAGTACCCGGTGGTAGATCAGAATCGCCAGCACTCCGCCGGAGACTCGTGGCCACATAACCAAAGGTAGGCGTTCAATCATTCCCGGCCCCGAGGCTTTCGCGAGCAGGCGCCGTTGCGCGGGACGTGCACCGATTAATGGGGTTTCTCCGGGGACGGTGCGGTGCTGGCGCCCAATTTTTTCAATTGCCTTGCAATCGCGGCAGAGGGAGTTGCGGAATGCTCGGCGGTGGTTTTAAGAATGGCGATAGCTTTGGCGCGCTCGCCTTGCCGCTCAAAATAACGGCTCAACTGCAACGCCGCTGGGGCGTAGTCGGGCTTGATTTGCAGGGCTTTGTAGAGGCTGGCCACCGCCTCGGGCGCGCGCCCGAGTTTGAACAAAACTCTCGCTTTCCCACTATACATTTCAGGCAACAAAATAAAGGTCGGTCTGCAATGGTTAATGGCGTAGTCCATATCGCTAATCGCCGGGCCCAGCAAATAGCCTCGCTGGGTTTTATCCAACACGCCTAGGGCCTTGTTTTCAGCGTTTAATGCCCAGCAGTAATGGTGCAGATGATGGTATTCCTCCCCATACAGCTTGAGGCCAGCCTCATGACTTGCGCCAGTAAGCGTGGTTATCAGTTGCGTCCCCCGACAGTAAGCAGGCAGGCGATTAACTTCTGCCAGTGTGGTGGGTACCAGCGCCAAGACCTGCAGGCTGCAAAAACTGCTCACCGCGAGAACAAAAAGGAAGGTTAGGCTAGTGGGCCGCATGACGATTGGGTCTCCTGGTTGGTTTTTGTGGCAGCGTTGATTGGCCGGTTAGGCGCGCAGCGGCACCCCCAATGTAATCTGGGCAGCAAACTTGCCCCAGCAGCGGCCCACATCACCGCCGCCTAAGTGCCACGTTGCCGGCCAGTGGCGCTGGCGCGGCCGCCGCATCCCCGGTCTTTAATGTGACGACTACTGCGTCTTCCAGCACCAGCAGGCACACCAGTAAAACGTAGAAATAATCGAAATTGGCGAGGCCTAGGAACGCGCCCGCCGAACAGTAGCCGACAAGACTCACTTGTAGCATAGCCGCCAGTTCCCCGGCCCAATCAAGTTCCGGGTGGCCACGCGCCAAGCGCTGGATGCGACTAGCCCGTCGCCATGCCAGCACTAGGATGGCGAGGAAAAGCACCAGCCCGGGATAGCCCGCTTCGCCCAACATTTGGAAATAAATGCTGTGCGC
>CAIPNE010000052.1 GCA_903866355.1 uncultured Gammaproteobacteria bacterium | reverse complement strand
GTACCTTTGCCAATTTTTTGCCTAGCGGCACGTTGAACAAATCTAAACAGGGCTTTGGCTTGCCGTTTGGCGTGTGGCTGCACCAGCAGCCTGGGTTGCAGGCGTTTGCGCAGGAACAGCTGGAATATTTAGAAAACATGGGTCTGATTCAACCTGCGTTCCGGGCGAATTTTTTCACCCAACGGCTGCCCGAGCATCCGGCTTTTTTTGGCACGCTGGCTTGGGTGCTAATGTCGCTGGCCCTGTGGCTCCGGCAGGCCCGCGTGACGCTGGTGCCTTAAGCTAGGCACCGCGACGGGGTGCAGATCAGGCGCTAACGGTTTTTTTGATGTCGTCGAGCAAGCTGATTAGGGCGTGGGTTCTAGCCAGACGAGAGGCGCTGGCCACGGCCTGCGGCTGCGGCAGACTCGCCCGCCCCGCTCGCACCTCAGCCAGAAAATTGGGCAGCAAAGCCGTAATCGCCGCAGCATCCTCTAAGGCCGCGATGGCGTTAAGGCCCGCTTGGCGCAGCGCGTGCGCCGTGTCACCGCGCGGATCGGTCAGGCCGAGAATTGGGCGGCCGGCCCGCAAATATTCATAGAGTTTGGCCGGGATTTGGTCGTTGCAGCCAGCGTCCTGCAAAATCAACAGCGCATCGGCCGCCAACATCTCGCTTAGCGCCTCGCGATAAGGCAGCGCTGCACCGAGCTCAATGAAATCCTCTACTTGGTAGCGGGCCGCTAAAGCGCGCAGATTAGCGTCGTGGGCGGAGGCCCGAAACTTCAAACGCAGCATCGCAGGCGTCACCAGTGCCTGCGCGTTTAAGGTGGCCAAGGCGATGAAAAGCTGCGTTGGGTCACGCTCGGCGGGGTAGACAATGCCACTGTGCAAAATCACTACCGGCGCATCGCTACGGGCAACGGGTGCTGGCGCCACCGCGCCCCGAAAGCTTTCTTCGTCATAGCCATTTTCGATCAAAGCCATCCGCGCAGCGGCTGCCGGGTAACGCTCGCCGTAGGTCTTGAGCGCGCCTGGCGTGGTAAACACCACACGGGCCGCGCTACGGGCCACGCGATCTTCAATGTGTTGGAAGTGCTGCCACTGCTGAGGATCGGTGGGATAGCCTTCTTGCACCATCGGGTCACGGAAATCGGCAACCCAAGGCAGGCCGCTGCGCCGTTGGAGCTCGGCTCCGATAAGGTGCGCCGTGGCGATAGGATAGGTGGACCAGATGGCCTCCGGGCGGTAGCGGCGAATGAGTTGCAGGCCGTCGTACACGGCCGCGAACCGCCAGGTAGCCCACCGGTCGGGCAATGCCAGCGCGCCCCAGTAACGCCCGCGCAGCGATAAATGGCGGGCGGTATCTAGGGCAAAAGAACGTTTGACCACTACCTCGGCCGGCACGTCGGCCATTAAATCCGAGCTGGTTTGGGCATACGCCCAAGGACTGGCGGTGAGCACGATCGGTTGCCAACCCAACGCGGTGAGATGTTGCACAAAGCGCAGGGTGCGCTGAATCCCACTAGACCCCGCCAAGGGCGGGAAATGATAAGCCACCATCAATATTTTTCGGCGTGGCAAGTCCTCGGCACTCACGAAAATTGGCCCAGCCAGCGCACCGTCGCTTGCGCAACCCAGCCCCGCCACTCGGCGCTGGAGCAGGTGTGGTCGGCCAGTGGAAAGTCCACGCGTTGTACACCGGGCGCGGCGAGCGCCGCCCGCCATTGGGGATCAGCCGCCGTGTGATCAATAAACTCTTGGGCCACGAGATCCCGCCCACTCAGCAGTAGCAACACTTGCCCCCCCAAATTTTTCAGGCCCTGCGCCATGCGGGTGGGATAGGTTTCGCGAGAATTTTTGCCCCCCCCGCAACGTCCGGCAATAATGGTCCTCAGTTTACGCGCAAGTTCGCGCACCATCGCACCAATATCCGCCTGTCCACTCACTAATTTTCGCCAAAATTCGCGTTCAAAAAGACGCTGGCCGTAATAGTGCCTAACCTGCGCGCGGGCGAGGCCCGTGGCGGTGCGAACCCAAGGATTCAGTAAACACACGCCAACGATGCGCAGATCGCCACCGCGCTGTAGATACAGCAACGCCGCCGACGCGCCATCACACAGGCCCCACAGCACCACCCGCTGTACTTGCGGACACTGGCGTAGCAGTTCGGCTAGCGCACGTTGAATATCGGGCGCGGTGTCTTCGAAGGTGGCCGGTTCGCCCTCAGCATCCCCCATACCGCGGTAGTCGAAGCGCAATACCGGGAACCCGGCCACCGCC
>CAIPNE010000051.1 GCA_903866355.1 uncultured Gammaproteobacteria bacterium | reverse complement strand
TCAACACGTCCCCGTGGACATTCTCCAAACTGGCCGGTGACCCTGATGGTGTAGCCGACAACCTGACGGACTACATCGCCCGGTTCTCCCCGAACGTGCGCGATGTGTTCGACGGCTTCCGGCTACCGGAGCTAATCGCCGAACTGCATAAGTCGGGTCGGTTGTATCTGATCGTCAAAGAGTTCGCCGCTGTAGATCTTCACCCCGATGTGGTCTCCGGCCACGATATGGGCTACATCTTTGAAGAACTGATCCGCAAGTTCGCCGAATCCAACAACGCTGCCGCCGGTGACCACTTCACTCCGCGTGAAGTCATCAAGCTCATGGTCAATCTGCTGTTTCACTCCGACGACGACGGTCTGACCAAGCCGGGTGTCGTGCGCACTATCTACGACCCTGCCGCAGGCACCGGCGGGATGCTCTCGACCGCTTACGACCACCTAGTGGCGATGAACGAAAGTGCCCGGCCTGTCCTGTTCGGGCAGGACATCAACCCCCGCTCCTACGCCATGTGTAAGTCCGACATGATCATCAAGGGCCAGGACGTAGACAACATTTATATGGGCGACACCCTGACCGATGACGGCTTCGTCGGCAAGCACTTCGACTACCTACTCTCCAACCCGCCGTTCGGGGTCGAGTGGAAAACCCAACAGGCCAAGATCACCACCGAACATGAACAGCGAGGCTTCGCCGGACGCTTCGGCCCCGGCCTGCCCCGCGTCTCCGACGGCTCGCTGCTATTCCTGCTGCACCTGATCTCCAAGATGCAACCCGTCAAAGGTGGTGAAGGTGGTAGCCGGTTGGCCATGGTGCTCAACGGCTCCCCGCTGTTCACCGGCGGGGCCGGATCAGGAGAGTCCAACATCCGGCAGTGGATCATCGAAAACGACCTGCTCGACGCGATCATCGCCCTGCCGACGGACATGTTCTACAACACCGGCATCTCCACCTACATCTGGGTGCTCGACAACAACAAGCCCGAAGACCGCAAGGGCAAAGTGCAGCTCATCAATGCCTCCGACATGTACGGCAAGATGCGCAAGTCGCTGGGATCGAAGCGCAAGGAACTGCGGGATGACGACATCACGAAGATCTGCGCCCTCTACGCCGACTTCGCCAACGAGACCGGCACCGATGGCGATCCCTCGTTGTCGAAGGTGTTCTCCGGCAGGGAGTTCGGCTACTGGACTATCACGGTCGAACGGCCCCTACAGCTTCGGTTCGCCCCGACTGGCGACAGCGTTGAGCAAGTTATGGCCACCAAGGCCGTGGAGAAGCTCAAGCCTGGCGAGCAGGAGTCCGTGCGCACCGGCCTTACCGCATTGGTCGGTCAGGAGTGGAAAGACCGAGATGAGTTCGTCAAGGCCCTGCGGAAAGCCCTAACCAACGCTGGGATGGCCATTCCCGCCCTACCCATCATCAAGGCAATCTGGACGACGCTGGGTGAGCACGATGACGCTGCCACCGTGATTACCAACGCCAAGCATGAGCCGGAAGCCGATGTAGCACTGCGGGACACAGAGAATGTCCCGCTAACTGAGGACATCCAGGACTACTTCACCCGCGAAGTCTTACCCCACGTCCCCGACGCCTGGATCGACGACACAAAAACCAAAGTGGGCTACGAAATCCCGTTCACGCGACACTTCTACCGCTACACCCCACCCCGGCCCCTGGATGAGATCCAGAGAGACCTCAGCACGCTGGTCGCTGAGATCCAGGAGATGCTCAAAGAGGTTGGCGCGTGAAGTTTCGGGACTCTGAAGATCGCGTCGATTCCGGAAATCCCTGGATCGGAAGCATTCCGGCAAGTTGGGCTGTGTCAGCCTTGAAATGGGCGAGCACCCGGTATGCGGGGGGGACTCCCGACCGCTCCAATCCCGGCTACTGGACAAACGGAACCATCCCTTGGCTTAACTCCGGTGCAGTGAACAGTCCACGCATCACAGAGCCTTCGGAACTGATCACTGCTGAGGGGTTTAACAGCAGTAGCGCACGGTGGATACCGTCAGGTTCGGTTCTGATAGCTCTGGCGGGTCAGGGGAAAACGAAGGGCACAGCGGCCCTCCTGGATTTCACCGCTACATGCAACCAATCAATGGCAGCGGTCGTGCCACGCAGAAACTATTACGGCCCCTACCTTTATTGGTGGCTGAGTTCGCAGTACCAGAACATCAGAAATCTAGCTGGCGGGGACTTGCGCGACGGTCTCAACCTAGAACACATTGGCTCAATTCCAGTACCGTCGCCGCCCCTGGCGGAACAGCATCTGATCTCAGCTTTCCTCGACCGGGAGACCTCCAAGATCGACGCTCTGATCGCCAAGCAGGAGCAGTTGATCGCCACCCTGCGGGAAGACCGCACCGCCAATATCACCCACGCCGTCACGAAGGGCCTTAACCCTGATGTGGAGATGAAGAAGGTGGAACTCGTCGGCCTTCGGGAGGTTCCAGCGACGTGGTCAATCACACCGTTCCTTAGATGTATGGAGGGCCGGGTTGATTACCGGGGAGCAACTCCCAAGAAAGTGGATCAAGGTGTACCACTGGTCACCGCCCGTAACGTCCGGCCTGGATGGATCGACTACACGGTTTCTGAGGAGTTCGTATCTGAAGATGAGTACGCCGAAGTGATGCGTCGCGGTCTGCCGGAGATAGATGACCTGCTGTTCACCATGGAGGCCCCACTGGGCAACGTTGCATTGGTTGACAGAACTGATATCGCGCTGGCCCAGAGAGTCATCAAGTTCCGTCCGAATCGTGATGTCGCTCTGCCGCGCTTTCTTCTCTACGCCGTTTTGGGACAGTGGTTTCAGTCCCAACTAGTGGTAAGGGCGACGGGTTCAACGGCATTAGGACTGAAGGCGAGCAAGCTGCCGGAACTACGAATCGCCCTGCCACCCCTGGAACAGCAGGTTGGAATCGTGGGGCACCTGGATGAAACCTGGGCCAAGATCGAAGCCCTGACCGCCAAAGCCGAACAGGTAATCACCACTTTGCGGGAGTACCGCTCCGCTCTGATCACCGACGCAGTAACGGGAGAAATTGACGTGCGGGGGGCGGCGTAGCGATGGCCCAGCAGCACCACGAAGTGTCCTTTGAGACCGAAATCTGTGAGTACCTCGCCGCCAACGGCTGGCTGTACTCACCGACTGATGCCGGGTACGACCGGGAGTTGGCTTTGTTCCCCGAAGACGTGTTCGGCTGGCTGGCCGATACGCAGCCGGAGCAGTTGGCCAAGCGGGTCAACCCCGACCTGACCGGGGAAGCAAAATCGAAGGCCGAACAGGGCGTGCTGAACACCCTTGCGAAAGCTCTGGATGCTGACCTGAAGTCGGGTGGCGGAACACTGTCCGTGTTGCGGCGGGTGTTCAAAGACCTCAACGCTCAGTTCCAGATGTGCCAGTTCCGACCGAACACATCGCTGAACGAGGCCACCAAGGCGAAGTACGACGCGGTGCGACTGCGGGTGATGCGCCAGGTGCATTACTCCGCCCAGAGGCCCGGCGACTCCATCGACCTGGTGTTCTTCGTCAACGGCATCCCCGTGGCCACGGCAGAGTTGAAGACCGACTTCACCCAGAACATCACTGATGCGGTTTTGCAGTACAAGAACGACCGCAACCCGAAGGGTGAGCCGCTGCTGAAGTTCGGGGCTAGGGCGCTGGTGCACTTCGCGGTGTCCAACACCCTGGTTGAGATGACGACCAAGCTCGACGGGAAGGACACTTATTTCCTGCCGTTCAACAAGGGCAATGATCACCATGCCGGGAACCCGCCGAACCCTGATGGTGCTCTGCCGTCACC
>CAIPNE010000050.1 GCA_903866355.1 uncultured Gammaproteobacteria bacterium | reverse complement strand
GGAAATTTGGTAGGCCTCGTCAATAGTGAGGTCGGGGTCGCGTTCGGTCAGGGGTGCGACCGCGCGCCGGTCACGCAACGCGCGGTAAAGTTCGTCGCTGTAGCGTTCAATGCGGGAGAGTTGGTTCATGGGTTCAATACCTAATGCAGATGTTGCGCAGTTCTGTGTAGAACTCCAAAGAATGCACGCCGCCCTCGCGGCCAATGCCCGAATGCTTCATGCCACCAAAAGGCGTGCGTAAATCCCGCAGAAACCAACTGTTGACCCAACAGATGCCGACTTCCAGTTGCGCCGCCACGCGGTGGGCGCGCGACAGATCGCGCGTAAACACCACGCCGGTCAGGCCATAGGCCGTATCGTTGGCCACAGCGAGCGCTTCGGCCTCGGTATCAAAAGGCGAGATATGGCAGCAAGGGCCAAAAATTTCTTCGCGGTTAGTGCGGGCATCGGGAGGGAGGCCAGTCCAGATGGTGGGTTGAATCCAAGCCCCGCCAGCCAACGCCGCTGGCATGTCAGGGATGCCACCACCGGTAACCACCGTGGCGCCTTCGGCCACCGCGAGTTGGTAATAGCCCAGCACTTTCTCGCGATGTAATTGGCTGATGAGCGGCCCCAGCGTTACGCCGGGTTCGTCTGGCGGACCGATTTTTAGCTGCTCGGTGGCCGCTTTCATCCGCGCCACAAATTCTGCAAACAGCGGGCGCTCGACGTAAATGCGCTCCGTTCCCAAACACACCTGCCCGCAATTAACAAACGTGCTGCGGATGATGGTAGGAATGGCTTCGTCGAGGTCAGCGTCGGCGAAAATTAGCGCGGGATTTTTACCGCCCAGTTCAAAGGATACCGAGCGCAGGCCTTTCGCCGCGGCGCGCATGATGGTTTCGCCGGTGCCGCTTTCGCCGGTAAAGGTAATGCCATCCACGCCCGGATGCTCTGTGAGATACGCCCCTGCGGAATCTGGCCCAAAGCCATTCACCACGTTATAGACCCCCGGCGGCACGCCCGCGGCGTTCATCACCTCACCCAACAGCGTCGCGGTGAGCGGGGTTTCTTCCGAGGGCTTCACGACAACGGTGTTACCGCAGGCCAAGGCCGGGCCCACTTTCCAGGTCATGAGCAGCAGCGGCAAATTCCACGGACAGACCACGGCGATCACGCCACGCGGCACGCGCAGCGCGTAGTTGAGTGCGGTGGCACCGTCCGGGGTGTCCATGGTGAAGGCTTCAGTGGGCACGTTTTTGACCAAATCGGCAAAAACCCGAAAGTTGGCCGCGCCGCGTGGAATATCCACATGTCGGCAGGTATCGCGGGGCTTGCCCGTGTCGAGGCATTCGGCGTCAACAAATTCGTCGAAGCGTTGCTGGATGCCATCTGCCACCCGATGCAAAATCGCCATACGCTCAGCCTGCGGCATACGGCCCCAGGGCCCTTTGAGGGCAGCGCGTGCGGCCTTGACGGCGGCCTCGACATCGGCCCGGCCGGCTTCGTGGATGACCGCCACTTGGCGACCATCCACAGGGCTGACACCGGCGAACGTGCGGCCTTCGCGGGAGGGCTCGAAGCGCCCGTCGATAAAATTGAATACTTCGCGGTAGCCGGCCCGCGTGGTGGTCTGCGACATAGTGAATGCTCTCCCCAACAGCGCAATCGACGGTGATGTCCAGAGCAGGCTCTGGCGCTCGGCCGGCAGCATCGCGCAGGGTGCGGCTGGCCGACGTTTTTGTTCGATGCTAGCAGCATGCGCAAGTCCGAACTAGCACAGGTGCGGCGCTGGTCGGCGTGCCCACCAGCCCTTTGGCGAGAGGCTAGACCGGGCGCAACCGCAGGTCGTAATCCACGGTACAAAAAGGCCGGTCGAGATGGCGACCATC
>CAIPNE010000049.1 GCA_903866355.1 uncultured Gammaproteobacteria bacterium | reverse complement strand
GTGGCTCGGTGAGCAGGTAACGGAACGCGGTATCGGTAACGGCATCTCGATGCTCATCTTCGCGGGTATCGCGGCCGGGCTGCCCGCGGCTGTGGGTGGCACTTTAGAACTGGCTCGCACGGGTGAGTTGCACATGTTTTTGATTTTCGCGCTGTTTGCATTAGTGATGGTGGTAACGGGGCTGGTTGTTTTTGTGGAGCGTGGGCAGCGGCGGGTGACGGTGAATTACGCGAAGCAACAACGTGGACAGCAGTCGTTTGCCGCACAGTCGAGCTATATTCCGTTGAAGCTAAATATGTCTGGCGTGATCCCGCCAATTTTCGCTTCTAGTATTATTTTATTCCCCGGCACGATCGCGGGCTGGTTTGGAAACGCGGAAGGCTTGTCTTGGTTGCGAGAAATCTCGAGCGCGCTGTCGCCAGGCCAGCCTATTTACGTCATGCTCTACGCAGCAGCCATTGTCTTTTTCGCGTTTTTTTACACGGCGATTGTCTTTAACCCGAAGGAAACGGCGGACAACTTGAAAAAGTCGGGCGCTCTGGTACCGGGCTTTAGACCGGGCGATCAGACCGCTCGCTACATTGACGGCGTGATGACTCGGTTGACGGCGGCGGGTGCCATTTACATCGCTTTGGTGTGTTTATTGCCCGAGTTCTTGATCCTTGAATTTAACGTACCCTTTTACTTCGGTGGCACGTCGCTACTGATTATCGTGGTCGTTATCATGGATTTCATCCAACAAGTGCAGGCCCATCTGATGTCTCATCAGTATGAGGGTTTGCTACGTAAGGCCAATCTCAAGGGTTACGGGCGTCGCTGAGCGACTCAACGAGGAAATGAGCAATGAAAGTACGTGCATCGATCAAACCGCTATGCCGAAACTGCCGGATTGTCCGGCGAAAAGGCACGGTCAGGGTCATCTGCAAGGACCCCCGGCACAAACAGCGCCAGGGTTGAGAAACCGGTAAGCGAGGTCAAATAGTTATGGCACGCGTAGCGGGGGTAAATATCCCCGATCGTAAACATGCGGTGATTTCACTCACCCACATCTATGGCATCGGCCTGACGCGCGCGCGCAAAATTTGCGACGCAGCGAAGGTGCCGACGGACCGGAAAATCAAAGACCTGACCGAGGAGCAGATTGAATCCCTGCGCACCGAGGTTGGCCGCTTTACGGTCGAAGGCGACCTACGGCGGGAAGTATCGATGAGCATCAAGCGTCTTATGGACTTGGGCAGCTATCGTGGCTTACGTCATCGCCGTGGGTTACCCGTGAGGGGCCAACGGACTCGAACAAACGCTCGTACCCGCAAGGGACCGCGGCGTGGGGTAGTCAGAAAATGATGCTGCAGGTTAAAGCCTAATGGCGACACAACAAGGCGCGGCGGCCAATAAGGCTCGCAAGCGGGTAAAAAAGAACGTGGCCGAAGGCGTGGCGCATATTCATGCCTCCTTTAATAACACGATCATCACCATCACCGACCGGCAGGGCAACACGTTAGCGTGGGCGACCGCCGGTGGCAGTGGCTTTAGGGGCTCGCGTAAGAGCACCCCGTTCGCCGCTCAGGTGGCTGCCGAGAAACTCTCTCGGGTGATCGAGGAATTTGGCACCGTGACGTTAGACGTCTTCGTCAAGGGTCCAGGTCCTGGGCGCGAGTCGGCAGTGCGCTCACTGAACTCTGCGGGCTTTAAGATCACGAACATTACTGACGTGACGCCCATTCCGCACAATGGCTGCCGGCCGCCGAAGAAGCGCCGCGTTTAAGCATCGAGGATAAATGGCATGGCGAGGTATATAGGACCGAAATGCAAGCTCAGCCGCCGACTAGGGACAGATTTGTCTCTAAAAGGCCGGGCGCGTTCAATCGAGACAAAATGTCAGTTGGACAAGCCGCCTGGGCAGCACGGCGACAAGAAAAACCGCCGGCAGTCTGACTACGCAACGCAGCTGCTGGAAAAGCAGAAGCTGCGCTACATCTATGGGCTGCTGGAACGCCAGTTCAGGAACTACTACACCGAGGCTGCTCGCCGTAGGGGCGCGACGGGTGAGAACTTGCTGCAACTCCTAGAGTGCCGTCTGGACAATGTGGTCTATCGCATGGGGTTTGGTACAACTCGGGCCGAGTGCCGGCAGTTGGTCAGCCACAAGGCCATTACGGTCAATGGTTCAACGGTCAATATCCCGTCTTATCAGGTGGGGCCGAGCGACGTTGTTGCTATCCGTGAACGCGCCCGTAAGCAAACGCGGATCGTGGACGCGCTGACGGTTGCAGAACAGCTCGGTTTCCCGGAGTGGCTAGATGTGGACGTTAAAAAAATGCAGGGCATTTTTAAATCAGTCCCGGAACGTAGCGACCTACCGGCCGACATCAACGAATCCCTTGTCGTCGAGTTGTACTCGAAGTAAGGGCTGCTGAAGGAGATATGTATGGTCGCAGCGGTTAGAGAATTACTTAAGCCAAAAATTGTAGATGTCACGGCATTGGGCATTAACGCGGCTAAAATCACTATCGAACCTCTTAACCGAGGTTTTGGTCACACGCTGGGCAACGCGTTACGTCGGGTGCTGCTGTCTTCGATGAGCGGCGCGGCGGTGGTGGAAGTCGAGATCGAAAATGTACTCCACGAGTACACCACGATCGAAGGCGTGAAAGAGGACGTGACAGATATCCTGCTAAATCTAAAGGGTTTGGCAATTAAGATGCACTCGCGCGACGAAGTCACATTGACCCTGAACAAAAAGGGCCCCGGCAGCGTAGTGGCCAGCGACATTGTGCTCGATCACGATGTCGAGATCGTCGACCCCAGTTATCATATTGCGAGCCTGGGTGGTAACGGCGAGCTCAACATGACGCTAAAAGTGGCACGTAGCCGTGGTTACCAGCCGGCGCTGGGACGCGATATGGCTGACGAGACCACCGAAACGACGATCGGTCGGTTAAGGCTGGACGCCTCGTTTAGTCCGGTGAGGCGGGTCGCCTACGAGGTGCAAAGTGCCCGCGTTGAGCAGCAGACGGACCTTGATAAGTTAATTATTACCATAGAGACCAACGGGACTATCGACCCAGAATTTGCAGTGCGTGAAGCGGCGACCATTCTGCGGAACCAATTATCGGTATTCGTCGATTTGTCCGGTGATCTGGAGACAGTGGTAGGCGGGCGCGCAGAAGCTGCCATTGACCCCATTCTGGTTCGATCGATCGACGACTTGGAATTGACCGTGCGATCAGCTAACTGCCTGAAGGCGGAAAGCATTTATTACATCGGCGACCTCATTCAACGGACGGAAGTTGAGCTACTGAAGACCCCTAATCTGGGTAAGAAGTCGCTAACTGAAATCAAAGACGTACTGGCTGCCCGTGGTCTATCACTTGGGATGAGGCTGGAAAACTGGCCGCCCAAAGGGCTCTACGAGCACGAACGCCTGTCTAACTGACAGGCTAGAACAGAGGAAATAGACAATGAGGCATCAGAACGCTGGTCGGCACTTAGGTCGCACTAGCTCACATCGCAAAGCCATGTTTAAAAACATGACGGTATCGTTGATACATCACGAGCTGATTCGCACCACGCTGCCCAAGGCAAAGGAACTTCGCCGCGAGGCGGAACCGCTCATCACCTTGGCGAAGGCGGATTCGCTGGCGAACCGGCGGTTGGCGTTTAATCGGCTACGTGATCGCGATGCGGTGACCAAGTTGTTTACCCAACTCGGCCCGCGTTTTAAAGCGCGTCCAGGCGGTTACACCCGGATTCTCAAGTGTGGTTTTCGGCCCGGGGACTGCGCGCCCATGGCCTATATTGAGCTGCTGGATCGGCCAGCGGATGCCAGCCCGGTAGACGCCGAGTAGATTGCTGATGGCCCGCGCGTCGCCGGTACGCCGGCGGGCGCGGCGCTGGGTAGTGTCAGAGCGGGGCTAAAGTCGCCCGCAGCAGGTCAGCAAGTTGCTGGGGATTGGCCCTGCCTTGCGAGCGCTTCATGATCTGGCCCACAAAATAACCGAACACCTTTTCTTTCCCTGCGCGATACTGGGCCACTTGCTCGGGGCTTTCCGCCATCACCGCCTGAATTAGCGCCACCAGTGCGTCGCCATCGTTTACCTGACGGAAGTTGCCAGCCTCGATGATGACATCCGGGTCACTTGGATCTGTCCACATTAATTCAAACACTTGCTTGGCCATGGACGCGGATAATGTGCCGTCGTTAATTCGTCGCAGCAACGCGCCTAGGGCTACCGCCGGAATTGGGCAGTGGTCGATGGTTTCGTTATGCCGATTCAAGGTCGCCGCCACTTCGCCGTTTAGCCAATTCGCTGCTTGGCGACCGTCACCACAATTCAGGGCCAGCACTTCGAAGTAGGTCGCCAAGGCGCGGTCTTGGCTGAGCGGTTCGGCGTCGGTTGGCGTCAGCCCGAATTGATCACAATAACGAGCAGCCCGAGCAGTTGGGAGCTCGGGCAGAAGCTGCCTCTGTGATTCAATTTGTTCTGGGGTGATGATGATCGGGAGTAGGTCGGGGTCCGGGAAGTAGCGGTAATCGTGCGCATCCTCTTTGCCCCGCATGCTGCGCGTCTCATTCTTCTCCGAGTCGTAAAGGCGGGTCTCTTGGACCACGCTACCGCCGTTCTCTAGCAGTTCGATTTGCCGTTCAACCTCGTAATCGATGGCTTTCTCGACGAATCTGAATGAATTGATATTTTTGATCTCAGCGCGTGTTCCCAGGGCCTCTTGGCCGCGTCGACGCACAGAAACATTGGCGTCGCAGCGGAAAGATCCTTCCTGCATATTGCCGTCGCAAATGCCGAGATAGCGAACCAGCGTGTGCATCTTCCGCATGAAAATAACCGCTTCCTGGGCCGAGGATAGATCAGGCTCCGAGACGACTTCCAACAGCGGCGTGCCCGTGCGGTTGAGATCGATCCCGGTCGCGCCGGGAAAGGCGTCATGGACAGATTTTCC
>CAIPNE010000048.1 GCA_903866355.1 uncultured Gammaproteobacteria bacterium | reverse complement strand
GTATTTGCGGGCCTGCTCTTTACCCACGAGCGGGCTTTTGTCCTCGGCCTTGGCTTCGAGCACGATGAATGGGAACGATTTTTCGTTGAGCAGCAGGAAGTCGATGAAGCCTTTGCTGGAATTCTCGAAGTTTTCACCGAGCGCGTCGAGGTCATGCGTCTTTACCGTCACGCTGGGCTCAAGCTGGATGTTCGCAGGCCCCTTTGCGTCCGCGAAGAAGCGCCAGCCAGCGGCTTCCAAGAGCTTGTTAATCTTAATGCGGGCGACGGCTTCCTTCATCGGGGTTTGTTGCGGACCGCTGTGAAGACAGCGCCCAACCCGCCCATGCGCAAGCGTGGAGCGACTGCCGCGCCCGAATGGCACGAAGAAACCGATGAAGCGTCACCTAGCGGCCAGCAGACCGGTGCATTTCCAACCTCGCCGCATCGTCATCAAATCCTCGATCACGCTTGATGACAATATCCTGCACCGCCACGCCGGCCCCAAATCGGTCGGACATGCGGAGACCTTGCAGCATGTCCAACACGGGTTCGAGTGCCGCACGGTAGCGTTCCGCCTCTCGTGCGTTACAGTCGGGCCTCGGTGGCTCACCGAACTGAATCGGATGGGACACCAACAAAGCGCGCCCAAGCCGACGGAAGTGTAGCTTAAGCGCAGTCGCGACTTGTTCGAGCGCAAGCCGCTGCGCGTCGAATGGCATCTCGGGGAGAAATTCAAAAGCATCTATTGCCACAGCATCACCTGATGCGAAAAAATCCGTAAATCGACCACTATCGAGAATCCAGCGACCCAAGTCCGCGATGTCTTCACCCACGCCGTCACACCAATGGTAGAATATCGACGGCGACGGTGATGCCTCGCCACGCCGCATTTGAAAAACGAACCCGTAGATGAGCCCGCTGAGCTCGCCACGTCTAAAAAAACGGGATCCGATTCGGAACATTTTGAATTCGTCAGAATAGTCCGTCAGCATCTCAACTACAAAAAGCTCACTTTTTCCACCGAGCGAAATCTGAATAATTCCCGAATCATCATCAGAATCGGTCAGATATTTTTCGACATCAGACCTCAAAATAAACGGGCCATTTTCAGCATTATCAATATCTGGGCTCGCAGTGGATTTATCGTTGTTTCGGTCGGGCATAGGATGATCGCTGGCCATGAGCCGCTTTACCGACGCGCAAACAGAAGAACCTGCCCACGAACCATCGCCAGAGAAATCGGTTCGGTTCGGGCCTTGACTAGAAAACGCTGGCAAATAGGCGGCCCGCTGTCGAGACCATTCACGACAATACCGCCAAACGAGAGACGTTTTTTCATCTTCAAATCGCAACGCTTACGTCGGGCCATTGCAAAATATCGCACCTCACGTGAGCGCACGATTCGGCTTCACGAGCGGCTCAAGAATCTTGTCGGGGTCGTGTCCATACCGCCTGCAATTATATTCCACGGTCGCCCATTTCTCGATCCACACGTTCAACTGTCGATCCCGCTCATCCAACTTCTTCTGCATTTCCGCCACGCGCTGCTCCAGCGATCGACGAACAACTGCCTGTGGGGAGCCACCCTTGAACGCAGCAACATCCTTTTTGGCGCTATGGTAGGCCTCCACCACTGCGGGCTTAATGGCGATGGCCTGCCGGGAGACTCCGAGCCTCGCGGCCAGCGCCTCCCATGAAAGCGGCTCCTCGTTGCACCACGACGCAGTGCTCGAAAGCTCACGCAATGCAGCCGCCAGCAGTCTGGTCCCGCGCAGCTTACCCCGGATGGCTACCTGACATTCTGAGGCGCTCACTTCAGTTCCTTTCGTTTTGACGCTGCATTTGGGAAAACAGGAGTTGCTGCACCCAAGTCAGCGCCACTTTCGGGCGAGTCGTCTACCGCGAGCGCAGCGTTGATTCCAGCAAGGTGCTGACTTGACGATTCAACCCATTTTTCCGCCCCATAGAAGCCATCGGTAAGCGCCTGTTGGTGCCCCTCAAGCGAGGCAATTTCCTTGGCCTTAAGTTCCAGTAGTGCCCGCCGTTGATCTTGATCGCCCTTGACCCGCAGATAGTCGCCACAGCCACGCAGACATGCGTGATGTTCCCCGCAAGGCGAAGCGGCGAAGTTATGGAGACAAAGCCCGAACTGGGTGTTGTGGGCTGCTTCAACGGCTCCATCTAAGAATTCCTTTCGTTCGGCGAACGTCACAGTTGATGCAATCCGCGCTAGTCGCCCATGCGTTTGGCCGGATAGGATCAACTCCTTTGCTGCATTCGTTCGCTGCACCAGCGTCCCGTGCTTATAGACGGCGTTCTGAGAGATGTCCTTTCGCCCCATCCACTTCGCCAGATCGACATCTGAAAGCCCACCATTGTCAGCGAGAGTATTTAGCCAGTGCCGAAACTGATGCGTCGTGACCCGAGTGCTCGCGCCTAGGATTCCGATCTTTCCGCCCTTGGCGGAAGCTTCAGAGGGCGAGAGCGCATCCTGGAATATTCCGCCCTTCATTGCGCACGGGAGAAATTTCAGCGTTGGCAGACCACCATGGAATTGATTCACCAGCCCAACCACGAGCGAATCGGACAATGACTGACAACGGCCGCTCGGCATCCGCAACACATCAACTGGCCCTCCCCGTCTCAGATAGAGGGATTCAATGTCGCGGACTCGAACCAACGTCGTTCGGTTCCCGTCTTCGCTTAACCGACGAATAATTTTCCACATTGAAACGGACTTCGACGCCAGCCCCAACATCTCACGGGCCTCTGATCCGGGAATCCAATCTTCCGGGTCTAGGTGAGCGAGAGGTTTGAGACGACCGGGATGCGTCTCCATCCAGTCGGCAAGCCCCCGTGCAGGTGCACATAAACGGGTCAGATCATCGATCGCCCGTCGGGCCAACTCGACTGCGGCTGAGGGAAGCCACTTGGTTTGGTAGTCCCTGACCTTTTCCGCCGCGTAGACGATGCCACATGGGATGACCTTCTCACCGGTCGCAGGATTTACGACGCGTGAATCGTGGTTTTCCACCCAGCAGTCCAACGGCAGCGTCAGGACCTCGCCAATGCGGAAGCCGCCGACTATCATCAAATCGACTATTCTGATGATGAACCGGGCGTGATCGTCTGGTGGGCTGGCGGAAATCGCAGCTAGGTCGTTCAGACCTTCTGGGGACATCATCTTGGCCGCTCCGATCGCCTGCCCCGCTTCGCTCAATTCGTCCCCGTTGAGTGGCCGAGCGAAACGGTTGGTGTAGCCGATCCGAACTTGAGATAGTCCGTTTGCATCGATGACGCGACCTACCGCCTCCAACATGCCCGCGTAGCGATACCGAGCGGTGCCGTTGAACTCCTGCCCGATTGTTTCCTCAACAAGATGAAAATGCC
>CAIPNE010000047.1 GCA_903866355.1 uncultured Gammaproteobacteria bacterium | reverse complement strand
GGTCAGCTCGTCCTGGGCGAACAGTTCCTGGGCGTAGTAGTGGTCGTCGCCCACCTTCTGATACTTGATGCCGTCCACCAACGCCAGGCGCTTGCAGCGGTTGATGACTTCGGCGGTCAGCTCGATGAACTGCTGCGGGTTGCGCTTGAACTCGTCCAGCCGGCCGGTTTCGATCAGGATGGTGATGATGCTGCGCCGGGTCAGCTGGGTTCGATCCTGCAAGTCGGTCAACAGGTCCGGCAGCTCAATGTCGTCCTCCTCCAGCACGACGTTGTAGGCGCCCTCCTTTTCCATCGCCACCACGCCGGACTTGCCGATGGAAATGTCGGCCTTGCGCCACTGCAGCCGAGCCTTGGCGATGGCTGGGGCCTTCTTCAACTGGGCGATGCAATCCTGCAGCAACTTGGCATTGTCGAACTGCACCCGGTAGGTCGTCTGGTGCTTGATGCGATCCCACAGCGCCTTGAAGTCGTCGGACAGGTAGGCGGCCTTGCCGTCCGCGCCTTTGCGCAACGGCGCGGGCCGGCGCTCGTCGGCGTTCTTGATTTCGAGTCGGCCGGACACCTTGCGCAGCACCTCGGCAATCTGGCCGCGCTGGGCCTCGAAGGCCGGCGGTAACGCCAGGGTGCCGTTCTTCAAGGCCAACTTCAGTGAGTCCTGCACTTTGCCCCTGGCATCGACATGCCCAGCGGCCTTCAAGTGCTCCCACAAAGCCTTGGACTGGTCCACGCCCAGCGGTGCCACCGTGCCGTCCGCCGCCTTGACGGCGATGGCCGCGAACTGGTCGTGCTCCAACACGCCGAAGCGGATGCCGGTGTCAGCCTCAATTTCCTTCTGCAAGTTCTCGGCGAACTGCTCATAAGACTCTGTGGCGATGACGGTCAGCCGGTTCACCTCGAAGCCGCGCACGCGCTCGCCGTCCTGGTTCACACACAAACGCAGGCCTCGGCCAATGGTCTGTCGGCGCTCGCGCTCGGTACCCATTTCGCGGAGCGTACAAATCTGGAACACGTTGGGGTTGTCCCAACCCTCTTTCAGCGCCGAGTGCGAGAAGATGAATTTCAGCGGCGTATTGAGGTCCAATAGCTTTTCCTTCTCCTTCATGATCAGGTTGTAGGCCCGCTCGGCGTTGTCGCGACCGCCAGCATTGGTCTCGGCCGTGTCGGACCAGCCGCCCTTCTTGTCGATGGAGAAATAGCCGTTGTGCACCTCCTCGGCGGCATGGCCCAAGTCGATTTCGGTGAACAGGCTCTGGTAGGCCGGCAGCTTGGCCGCGCGCCGGTACTCTTCCTCGAAGATGCGCGCGTAGTCGCCCTTGATCGGGTTGCCGCCCTTGTCGTACTGGCGGTAGCGCTCCACCGCGTCGATGAAGAACAGTGACAACACCTTGATGCCCTTGGGCCGCAACACCAATTCCTTTTCCAGGTGTTCGCGGATGGTGCGCCGGATCATCTCGCGCTGCACGGCCAGGGCATCGACATCGCCATAGGCTTGGCCCAAGGCCAGAAAGGCTTCGCCTCCGGGGTAGCGCAGCTCCAAAAATTCGCTGCCCTTCGCTGTGTTGATTTCGCCCACGCGAAAGTCGGCGTAAATTGCCCGCTTGCTGTCCTGCTGCAAGTCGTAGCCATCGCTGACGGTGACCTCCTGGCGCTTCACACCGGTCACGGTCTTGACATCCAGCGCCACCTTGGCGCTGATAGCGCCGCGCTTGTTGCTGACCGACACCAGCCGGACGTAGGCCTTGTTGTGCGCGTCCTCGATGGTGGCCGCCGCCACCTCAATCTGCTTGACCAGCTTGCGCTCGTAAGCGTCCAGCGCATCGAGGCGGAACACCATGTGGTGCTTGTTCGCATGCGTGGCCGAATAGCGCAGCGTGCACAGCGGGTTCATGGCGTCCAGCGCGGTCTTGCCCGCACCGGTCAGGCCACCGTCCACACTCTGCGGCTCGTCCACGATGACGATGGGCCGCGTGGACTTGATAAGGTCGATGGGCTTCTCGCCACCCGTCTTCTCGCTGTCCTTGTACAGGTTATTGACATCCTTCTTGTTGATGGCGCCGACCGTGACCACCATGACCTGGATGGTCGAGCTGGTGGCGAAGTTGCGCACCTGGCCCAGGTTGCCGGAGTCGTACAAGAAGAAGTCCACCGGCACCCCGGCATAGAGGCCCCTGAAGTGCTCTTCGGTGATTTTCAATGACTTGTAGACGCCTTCCTTGATGGCCACCGACGGCACCACGATGACGAACTTGGTGAAGCCGAAGCGATGGCAACCAATCTTTTGTCAAAAAAAATTAGT
>CAIPNE010000046.1 GCA_903866355.1 uncultured Gammaproteobacteria bacterium | reverse complement strand
TGCGCGGGAATTCTTTGGCCAAGGTAGTTACACTTCGTAGACTTGCAGGGACAGGGCGACGCGGAAGGAAAGCTACCGTTGCGCCGTGCGGCTGTCAAACCGAACAGGCCACGGGAAACCATCAGATGACGGCAAATTCGTTAGCGCTCGACGCAGGACTGGCCCTGCTCGATGCGGCGGGGCTGGACCACCGTGCGCTAGAGCGTGTGCTGCACTCCTTGAGCGGGCCACAAATTGATCTCGCCGACCTGTACTTCGAGCGGTCGCGCGCGGAGAGCTGGAGCCTAGAGGACGGCATCGTCAAAGAAGGCGCTTTTGGGATCGACCAAGGTGTCGGCTTGCGCGCGGTAAGCGGCGAAAAAACCGGCTTCGCTTATGCGGACGACTTCGCGCTGGAGTCGCTGCTGCAGGCGGCGGCGGCCGCGCGGGCCATTACCCGGCAAGGCCAATCACGCACCGTACATTTGGCCGCCAGTGGTGCCGCGCCCTCGCGTTACACCCCTAACGACCCGCTCGAGTCGCTCTCCACACCCGAAAAACTGGACCTGCTGCGCGCACTCGACGCCCGCGTGCGCCGCGCCAATCCGCGCGTCAAACAGGTCATGGCAAGCTTGATCGGACGCCATACCTTGGTGGTGATCGCTAATTCAGACGGCACCCTGTGCGGCGATATTCGGCCCTTGGTGCGGCTGAATGTCAGCGTCATTGTGGAACACGAGGGGCGGCGCGAAACCGCCTCTTACGGGGGGGGTGGCCGTTACGGCTACGACCACTTCCTCACGGCCGATCGCGCCGGGCACATCGCCGACGAAGCACTTCGCCAAGCGTTGGTCAATTTGGAAGCGCGCCCCGCGCCCGCCGGCGAGATGGTGGTGGTGCTGGGACCGGGTTGGCCGGGGATCCTCCTCCACGAGGCGATCGGCCATGGCCTAGAGGGCGATTTCAACCGCAAAGGGACCTCGGCCTTCGCCGGGCGCCTCGGCGAGCGAGTGGCGGCGGCCGGTTGTACGGTGGTGGACGATGCCACCCCGCCAGACCGTCGCGGCTCCTTGGCGGTAGACGATGAAGGCACGCCGGGCGGCTGCACGGTGTTAATCGAGGACGGCATCCTCAAGAATTACTTGCAGGACAAACAAAACGCCAAACTCATGGGCATGGCGCCCACGGGCAACGGCCGCCGCCAGTCCTACGCCCATCGCCCCATGCCACGGATGACCAACACCTATCTGCTGGGTGGCTCCCACGCCCCAGAAGACATCATTGGCTCGGTGAGCCGTGGCCTGTACGCGGTGAGCTTTGGCGGCGGGCAGGTGGACATCACCAACGGCAAATTTGTGTTCAGCGCCAGCGAGGCCTACCTCATCGAAAACGGGCGCATTACCACCCCGGTCAAAGGGGCGACCTTGGTTGGCAACGGTCCGGATGTGCTCACGCGAGTCAGCATGGTCGGCAACGATTTAGCGCTAGATAACGGCGTGGGCACGTGTGGCAAACAGGGCCAATCGGTCCCCGTGGGGGTGGGGCAGCCAACGATACGCATCGACGGGCTGACCGTCGGCGGCACCGCGACGAGCTGACCGTCTCCGCCACGGGCAGGCATCAGCCACCGCGTCTACCTGCGTTTAAAAGCGCTCCAGCTCCGGATGGGGCAGGCGCCCGCCGTGCACGTGCATCGCGCCAAATTCCGCGCAGCGCGCCAAACTAGGCACAGCCCGGCCGGGGTTGAGCAGCCCCTGCGGATCAAAGGCCGCTTTCAGACGATGGAACGCCGCCAGTTCGCCAGCCGCAAACTGCCCACACATGGCGTCGAGTTTTTCCACCCCGACACCGTGCTCGCCGGTGACCGTGCCACCCACCGCCACGCAGAGCTCCAAAATTTTATTACCCACCAGTTCGGCCGTGCGTAATTGCTCGTCGTCGTTGGCGTCGTAAGCAATGAGGGGATGCAGATTGCCGTCACCAGCGTGGAACACATTCGCGATCGGCAGCCCGTATTGGCTGGACAGTTCGCGGATGCGGGTCAGTACCCTCGCCAGTTCGCGGCGCGGGATCGTGCCATCGATGCAATAGTAATCAGGCGCGATGCGGCCCATGGCAGGGAACGCCGACTTGCGGCCTTTCCATATCCGAATGCGCTCGGCTTCGTCCTGCGAGGAGCGCACGCTAATCGCCCCTTGCCGCCAAAATAACGCCTCCACCTGCGCGCGCTGTTCAAGGACTTCGGCCACGCTGCCATCGAGTTCGCACAGCAACACGGCATCGCAGTCCAACGGGTAACCGGCATGGGCAAATTCTTCCGCGCAGCGCGTCGCCAAGCGGTCCATCATTTCCAGTCCGGCCGGTGTGATGCCGGCTTCAATGACCGCCGCCACCGCGTCAGCGGCGGCTTCCACGCTCGCAAATGCCACCAGCAGCACCTGCGCCACGGGTGGGCGTGGCAACAGCTTGACGGTGACCTCCATCACGAGTCCCAGCAGCCCCTCCGACCCATTGAGGACGGCGAGGAGGTCTAAACCTTGGGTGTCCAACAGCTTGCCACCCAAGACCAGCGATTCGCCGGTGGCCAGTAAGACCTTAAGCCCCAGCACGTTGTGGACGGTGAGCCCGTACTTGAGGCAATGCACGCCACCGGAATTTTCGGCCACATTGCCGCCGATGGAACAGGCGAGTTGGGATGAGGGATCCGGCGCGTAATATAAACCGTGCGCCGCCGCAGCCTCTGAAATAGCGAGGTTGCGCACCCCGGGTTCTACCACTGCCACCCGATTATGCGGATCAATGTCCAGAATGCGGTTCAGCCGTGCGAGCGACAACACACAGCCTTCGGCCAGCGGCAAAGCCCCACCCGACAGGCCGGTGCCCGCGCCACGCGGGACGATCGGCACGTTGTGCTCGCGACAAATCGCTAACACCGCGGCGACCTGCTCCGCAGTTTTCGGCAAACACACCACGCGCGGCATAGCGCAGTACGCAGACAGCGCATCGCATTCGTAAGGGCGTTTGGCTTCGGTTTCGGTCAGTAAGGCCTCACGCGGGAGGACTTTGGCGAGCGCTGCTTCGAAGCTCACCGGCAGCGCGGCTAGGGTTCGAAGCGGAAGCTGGAGGGAATGACGACCACCCCGGCCGGCGTGACGTGGAAACGTTCTGCGTCGCGTTTGAGGTCCATGCCAATTTCTTCCCACGCGGGAATGGCCACGCCCCGGTCGCAGATGGTGCGCCGCACGCGTGCACCCTCGCCCACCGTGGTACCCAAAAATAAGATGGAATCTTCGACCGTGGCACCATCGGAGATGTACACCCGATTGCCCAGCACGCTGCGGTTAACACCGCCGCCCGCGATAACCGTGCCGCCGGCCACGATGGAATTGACACAAATGCCTTCGTTGCAGGAGCGACCGGGCACGGTGCGCGCCGGCGGTCGTTGCATTTGATAGGTACGAATGGGCCAGTCGGCCTGGTAGATATCCAGCGGCGGCTCGAGTTTGAGCAAATCCATATTGGCGTCGTAGTAGTCGTCCACGCTCCGCAGCGTTCGCCAGTAGCGATCCTGCGTCACCCGACCGTACTTCCCGCCAAATCGATAGGCTGCCAGTTTGGCGTGGCCCAACATCCGCTCGCGAATAAAATCGATGATTTGCAGCTTACGGGTGCCCTCAGCACCCGCGGCGCTGAGGGCGTCCATCAGATATTGACGCCCAAACACATAGACTTCCAACGGTCCACAAGCGGTGCCGTCGGCGGCCAGCGGTTGCGGTGTGGTGAGGGGTCGGATGTCGGCAACCTCATCCCCTTCCAAGGTGAGATGCGAGGAGAAACCCTCTTGGCCGGCGGTCTCCTGGTCGATGGTTGCAATGGTTACATCCGCGCCGCGTTCGGCATGGAATTGCAGCACCGCCGAGTAATCCATGCGATAGATTTGCTCGCCAGAGACCACAATGACCGTCTCTTCAGCCGAGCCATCTAGAAAATACAGGTTCTGGTACAGCGCATTCGCCTGCCCGCTGTAAATTGAGAGATTCTCATTGATGGGGGGCGACACCGCGGTGACAAACTCGCCCAAGTCGGTATTGAAAATCGACCACCCGTCGCGCAAATGGTTTTGCAGCGACAGCGAATTGAACTGCGTGAAAACCGTGATGC
This sequence comes from uncultured Gammaproteobacteria bacterium, assembly GCA_903866355.1. Lineage (GTDB taxonomy): Bacteria > Pseudomonadota > Gammaproteobacteria. The sequence goes on along the minus strand of CAIPNE010000046.1, from coordinate 613 downwards.
GGCGCAAACCAGAATGCATGCAATTGGTTAGCGCGAAATCGACGACTCGGTAGTTGCCCGCGTAGGTCAACGCCGCGGTGGTGCGGCGGGCGGTCAACGGCATCAACGCCTTGCCATCTCCAATGGCGAGAACGATGACCAAAGTTTCGTTTAAGTTATGCGGCATCATGGCGGGCGCCATCTTATACGCGCCGGGAGCCGCCCGGAAGCCCAACAGTTTAGGTCGTGGCACCCGTGGCGGTAGTCGCTCCGGACCGAATTCGTTATCTTGGGGCCCCCCGACGCGCCACCAGCGCCTAATGTTTGGTCATGCCTGAAGAAATTCTAGTCAACATCACACCCCGGGAAACCCGGGTCGCCTTCGTCGAGAACGGTGTTCTTCAGGAAGTACTGATTGAGCGCAGTCGGCGGCGGGGCATCGTCAGTAACATCTATCTGGGTCGCATCAACCGGGTGCTGCCCGGTATGGGCGCGGCGTTTGTCGATATCGGCTTGAACCGGGCAGCGTTCTTGCACGTCTCCGACGTCGTCAGCGCCGAGTTAAAGAAAGATTTGACCGGCAACGAAGTGCCGATCGAACAGGCGGTGCATGAGGGGCAGAAAATTCTCGTGC
>CAIPNE010000045.1 GCA_903866355.1 uncultured Gammaproteobacteria bacterium | reverse complement strand
GACTGGATCGCCGTTCTGACTGCCGCCCGGCGCACGGTGCGTTTGTGCAGGCTGTAGGGGGATGCGTTGATATTCAACAGCACTTGCGCTCCCGCGGCGCGGGCGCTGACGGCGGTGGTGGGATCCCAAATGTCCTCGCAGATGCTCAGCCCCAAGGCCACACCGTCGAGCTCGACGACGCACGCCGCCTCACCCGCGACAAAATATCGCTTCTCGTCGAATACCGCATAGTTGGGCAGACGCTGTTTGCGATAACAAGCGCGCTCGGCGCCCTCATCGAAGAGGCTGGCACAGTTATAAACTGCCCCATCCAGCGCCTGCGGGTGGCCAACCAGCACCGCAATGCCCTGGGACGCTTGCCTAATTTGCCGCAGCGCGTGTTCCACCCGCCGATGTAGCCCCGGCCTAAACAGCAAGTCCTCGGGTGGATAGCCGGTGATGGCGAGTTCTGGGAACGCCACCAGTCGGGCTTGGTAATCATCGCGGGCCGTGGTCATGGCCTGAATGATGCGCGCCGTGTTACCGGCGATGTCGCCAACGCAGAGATTGAGTTGGGCCAGTACGATTTTCATCGGGCGCGCTTGCATTGAGGAGACTTTTTATCCCTGTAACGCACGCTTCATCGCTGCCCCAAGCTCAGCCGGGGAATTGACGGTGCGTACGCCCGCGGCTTCGAGCGCAGCGTATTTATCCGCCGCCGTGCCCTTCCCGCCAGCAATAATGGCACCCGCGTGCCCCATCCGCTTGCCGGGGGGGGCGGTCACGCCGGCAATATAGCCAACCACGGGCTTGGTCACGTACTGGGCAATAAATGCCGCCGCATCTTCTTCGGCGGAGCCGCCAATCTCGCCCACCATGATGATGCCTTCAGTTTGCGGATCCGCTTCGAACAGGCGCAGGCAGTCGATGAAATTCATGCCCTGAATGGGATCCCCACCGATGCCCACGCAGGTGCTTTGGCCTAAGCCTGCGTTGGTGGTTTGATGGACTGCTTCGTAGGTCAGCGTGCCGGAGCGCGAGACGATGCCGATGCGACCGGGACGGTGAATGGCGGCTGGCATGATGCCCATTTTGCATTCGCCGGGGGTAATCACGCCCGGGCAGTTGGGACCGATCAGACGCACATCGGGATGGCTCATCAACATGTGCTTCACTTTCAGCATGTCGAGTACCGGAATGCCCTCGGTAATGCAGGCGATGATTTTGATCCCGCCATCGACCGCTTCGGCGATGGCATCTGCCGCGAACGGCGGCGGCACAAAAATCATGCTGGCGTCGGCGCCGGTCGCTTTGACCGCCGCGTGGACGGTGTCGAAAATGGGTCGGTCGAGGTGCTGATTACCCCCGCGGCCCGGGGTGACCCCGCCAACCAGTTGAGTGCCATAAGCGATGGCCTGCGTGGCGTGAAAAGTACCCTGTTTGCCGGTGAAACCCTGCACCAGGACGCGTGTGTGTTTGTTGATCAGAATGGACATTAATGGGCTCCTGCGACCGCGGCCACGACCTTCTGGGCGGCATCGCTTAAATCTTCTGCGCTCAAGATCGCTAACCCACTGTCGGCCAGCATTTTTTTACCTTCGGCGACGTTAGTGCCTTCCAATCTGACCACCACGGGCACGTTGACACCGACTTCCTTGACCGCCGAGATGATCCCGGAGGCGATCATGTCGCAGCGCACGATGCCGCCAAAAATATTCACCAAAATGGCTTTGACGTTGGGATCGGAGGTAATGATCTTGAAGGCCTCCGCCACGCGTTCAGCCGTGGTGCCGCCGCCAACGTCCAAGAAATTAGCCGGCGCCCCGCCATATAACTTGACGACGTCCATGGTGGCCATGGCGAGTCCGGCACCATTGACCATGCAGGCAATATTGCCGTCGAGCGTGACGTAATTAAGATCGAAAGCCTGCGCACGGCGCTCTTTTTCGTCTTCTTGCGTTGGGTCGCGCCACGTGGCGATGGCCTGCCGATACAGCGCGTTGTCGTCGATGTTAATTTTGCCATCGAGTGCGGCGAGGGTCCCGTCGGCCAAAATGGCGAGCGGGTTGATTTCGAGCAAGCTGAGATCTTTGTCGATGAACAGCCGGTACAGCCCTTTTAAGATGACCGCTAATTCTTTGCGCTGGGAATCCGTCAACGCTAGGGCAAAACCCAATAGCCGTGTTTGGTAATCCTGGAGCCCTAGCACGGGGTCAATACTGGCGGTGAAAATGAGTTCCGGCGTGGTGGCCGCTACTTCTTCGATGTCCATGCCGCCGGCACGGGATGCCATAAACGTCACGCGGCGGCTCGCTCGGTCCACCACCGCACCGAGGTAGAGTTCGTGGGCAATTTGGGCGGCGCTATCAATCAACACGATGTTGACGGGTTGCCCTGTGGGCCCGGACTGCGTGGTCACCAGTTGCGTGCCGAGCATGGCACCTGCCGCGAGCGCTGCTGCTTCCGGGCTTTTCACAAACTTCACGCCGCCGGCTTTGCCGCGTCCACCGGCATGTACTTGAGCTTTGACCAGCCAAGCCTCGCCACCCAGCGCACGGGCGTTGGCGGCCGCTTCGTCGGCGGTGCGGGCAATTTTGCCGGGAAGGATGGGTATCCCGTACTCAGTAAATAACTGCTTGGCCTGATATTCGTGCAGGTTCATCGGTCCTCTCCATGCTGATCGATAGGGCAATGCGCGCGTTGTGGGGGCTGAGAGCCCGGCGCTCCGAGAGGTTTGGGTTGTTTCGCCCCCACCGTCCGGGGGGCAACTATATCGGATTGCTCGCAACACGTGCACGCCGTGACTTGCGTCACAGCCACGTCCGCGCAACGCTAGGACCTTAGAAATTGCTCGGGATGGACGCCAATGGGATTCAGTCGACTGCTGGTGGTAGCCCTGCTGGTCTGGGTTGTTTGGTCGCTGTGGCGGCGCTGGCGACGCGCGGGCGCGCGGGGCGATGGCCAAGTCCAGCAGGCGGTACGGATTGTGAAATGCGCGCAGTGCGGCGTGTATCTGCCGGAGGGGGACGCGCGCGCGCTGCGTGACGCGAGTTTTGAGTGCAAATCGCATGACCAGACTGCCCGCTGAAGCGGGGCCGCTGGACGAGGAGGTCACGCAAAAGCCGTGGCGCGCACTGCGTTATTTTAACGTTTACCGCCTGCTACTCGCCGGCACGTGCGGTGCGCTGACATGGAGCGGGGGGCTGCCGCCCCAAGTGCTCCCGTCCGATGTGCCGCTCGTTGGCTGGATCGCCACGCTGTATTTCGGCGCCGCGGTAGTTTTGGCGTTGCTGGAGTGGCGCCGGTGGGCCGGGTTCTCGTTGTTGCGCAATCTGCAGGTGCCGCTGGATGTTTTAGCCATTACCCTCCTGATCCACGCCAGCGGTGGGGTCAGCGGTGGCTTTGGTATTTTGCTCGTCGTGGCGACGGTGGGAGCGTGCCTGTTGGCAGGGCGGCGGGTGGCGGTGGCGTACGCTTCGCTGGCGACCCTCGCGTTACTGGCGCAGACCCTCTACGGGATAGTCCGTTTGGACTATGCGACCGCCAGCTACGCGCAAGCGGCGCTGCTGGGTGTTATCTGTTTTGCCGCCGGCTTGTTGGCCGCCTGGCTGGCAGAACAGGCGCGTAACAGCGCAGCACTCGCCGCCGCTCGCGCAGTGGAGTTACGCAATTTGGCGCAACTCAACGAATACATCGTCCAGCGCATGCAATCGGGCATTGTGGTGTTGGACGACAAGCTGTGCGTGGTGTTGGCGAACGAAGCTGCGTTGCGCATGGCGGGGCAGCACATTGCCCTGCCCGGCTGTTCACTGGTGGCTTTCTCGGAGCCTTTGAGCATTGCGTGGCTGGCGTGGGTGCAACGCGCAGAAAATCCCCGAACCCCGCTCACACTGGGGCCGGAGGGGATGGAGGTCATTGTGTCGTTTGCCCGGCTGGAGCGGGTGGATGGCGGCAGCACGCTGGTATTCATGCAAGACGCTGCGGAGACGCATCAGCGCGTACAGCAAATCAAACTGGCCTCGCTAGGACGCCTGACTGCCAGCATCGCCCATGAGATTCGCAACCCGCTGGGCGCGATTAGTCACGCCGGGCAACTGTTGGGGGAGTCTGCGGCGCTGCCGGCTGAAGACCGCCGCCTCGTGCAAATTATTGCTCAGCACTCGGCACGCATGAACGATATCGTGAGCAATGTGCTGATGATCGGCCGGCGCGTATCGACCGTCACGGAGCGCTTTGCGCTGGTGCCGTGGCTTGAGGCATTTCTCGCTGAATTCGCCGAGCGCCGGGGGTTGGACGCGGGGGCGCTCGCCTGCGTGTCGAAGGAGGCTGATATCGTCGTGCAGATGGATAAGAGCCAGCTCCACCAAGTGCTGTGGAATCTCGCCGAAAATGCTTTGCGTTACAGTCGATACTTACCCTTGGTGCAATTTTTGGTCAGCCGCCAGCCGGGTAGCGGTCGACCCCTATTAGATGTCTGTGATACCGGGGTTGGGATGCCCCCTGCGGACGCCGGCCAAGTTTTCGAGCCGTTTTTTACGGGCCTCGGCGGCGGTACCGGGCTGGGCCTGTATATCGCCCGCGAACTGTGCGAGTCCAATCAGGCCACCCTCACTTTGTTGTCCGCTGGCAGTCAGGGCTGTATTTTTAGGCTCTGTTTTGCCCACCCCGATGCCTTAGTCTTGATGAGCTAGCCCGCCCATGGCACAACCGCACGCTTTAATCGTCGACGATGAACCGGATATCTGCGAACTTCTGGCGATCACGCTGGACCGCATGGGCATCACCACCACGGTAGCGGCTACGTTGGCGGCCGCCCGCGCGGCGCTGGCGGCGCACTCATTCGACCTGTGCCTGACGGACATGCGCTTGCCCGATGGCAGCGGGCTGGATTTGGTGAGTCTGATTCAACAACGTTACGCCGCCTTGCCGGTCGCGGTGATTACCGCCCACGGCAGCATGGAAGCCGCGATTCATGCCTTGAAAGCGGGCGCCTTCGATTTCGTTAACAAGCCGGTAGACCTGCACAATCTGCGCAAACTCGTGGCCCAAGCGGTGACGCTAGCGGGGCCTGCACCGCCGCGCGCCCTCGTCGCACCGCTGATTGGGCGCTCCCAGCTGATCGAGAAATTGCACGAGACCATTGCCAAACTCGCCCGCAGCCAAGCGCCCATTCATATCAGCGGCGAATCT
>CAIPNE010000044.1 GCA_903866355.1 uncultured Gammaproteobacteria bacterium | reverse complement strand
AGTAGCTCAGGCGCGGCCGTTAGCGATGCCTGATACCCCTGCCGTCTGAATGAATTGATGTTGTTAATTTCATCTGGAGCTTAAGGGCCGATTGCATTAGTGCGTTGCCCGACAACGCCCCGAGTCTCTGACTCTGGTTTACTGGGCGAGCTTTAAAGGGAGCTAAATCATGTATCGCCTCTCTAGATTGCCATGGCCCTTGATGTTGGCAGCGCTGGCGCTCGCGCTTGGCATTTACGGCTTCCTGAAAGTGCCCGGCATGGATGCCTACGCCGCCGCGCTAAATACCGCACAACTGTTCGTGTTGAATCTCCCTGCCGACCAATTACCGAATTGGTACGTGAGAGCGGCTGGTGTACTGGGCCCACTTTCAGCGGTGACTGCCGCAATTTTGGCGTTTACCGAGGTCATTCAGCACTGGTTTTGGCGTATCGAATACCGCTATCGCCGCCCACAGTATGTGTTTCTCGGTGGCGGGCGCGCCGCCGCCGCGCGTCTGCGACATCTGCAGAATAGGCCAGGCCGCGGGCCACGTATCTTGTGCATCGACCCGCAGGCCGATTGCCCTTTGGCACTCGAGAAAGATGCTGCCCGCTCGAACGTCCGAATATTGGTGGCGGATGCCACCGATAGGCGCTTGCTTCGCGATTACAGTGTCCATTTGGCTCCGCATGTATTGGTGTCTGGTGGCTCGGACGATGAGACGCGCGAGATTCTGTTGTCGTTGGAGGGTGCAAGAAACCTCGCGGGGAACCACGATACTCAAGCCGTATGGCTTGTGGAACTTGCCGACGCAGGCCGTGTGCGAGAACTCGATACTCATTTTCGACCTGAAGCGGGGCGTAAGCCGGTCGAGCCAAAACCGAATAAGAAACCCCCATTGCGAGTCGACTTCTTCAGCACTGAAAAAATTGGTGCCCGCGAAATCATGCGGAAGTATGCATCGCAAGCGTTAAGGCCCGGGAAGCGTCCTCATATCGCGGTGATTGGGTCCGGGGACTATGCCCAGACGATAGTGCTCTATGCAATCCATCACTTGGTAACAAGCGACGTGCCAGACGAATGCCTCGTCGTTTCGTGGATATGTCCGAACCCAAGCGAACTGGAAAGCCGTATTCGGCTGGCCTATCCACTGCTGGGGCGCCCGCTTGACCCGTCCCCGCTCTTGGCGGGGCTTTTGCCACTAGTAGAGTTTCGGTGGGTGCAAGCAGAGCCGGGCGCTCTCGGCCCCGCGGCATGGACTTCTATGATGGAGGTTGACGGCCCCGGAGTATTTTTTGTTGCCTGCGGGGACAGCTTGAAGGACGGCGCAGCAAAGCGAAACTTGCTTGCACTGAAAGATACGCTCCCGGTCGTGGGCGTACCGCCTATGGTCATCGAATGTCGTAATGAACTCGGTACGGGGCAGTCTGGTGCCAAGCAATCCGGCGCTCCAGAAAAACCGAAAGGATATGCTTTAACCAACTTATTCGATGAACTGTGGCATGAACCGGAAACCATGGATGCATTGGCTTCGGCAGATAATGCTTACCCTGGTGCTGTAAGCGACAGCGACGCGCGCAAGGTGCATGAGTGCTTCAAAAAAGACGAAGAAGATACTTGGAATTCTTTGCAGGAGTGGGAGCGCTGGTCCAGCAGGCTGGCGGCCGACCATTTGGTGCTTAGTCACCAGGCTAACGAAACAGTCGACGACTTCGGGATGAAATTGGACCGGCTAGCCAGGCTCGAGCACCGGCGCTACACGGTGGAGCGACTGATGGATGGTTGGCTACCAGACCACCTGCCGCCCAACGAAGACCGTCCAAGTGGATACGACAAGAGTAATAGGAAGCATTTACTGGGCATCAATTCAACTCTCGTACCTTACGGAAGCAAACGGCTGCCGGATGAAAATCGCCACGACTTGCGAAGGACTGCTTTCAAGTTTTTGCCGGACGTTTGTCTCTATCAATCTGTCGACGTTCGTCGCGAAGTCGAGTTTGCGGTCGAACAGGTGAAAGTTGAAACGCGCGAGGGCCTAGTAATCGCAGAGGCGGGCGACGCCATAGTTACTGGCGAAAGGGGTGAACGTTGGCCAGTGATGCGATCTGAGTTCGCGAAGATTTATGAGCCCGGAACCCCGGGTCTCGAGTTCGGATTGGCAGGAACCTACAAAAAAAAGGTTACGAAGTGTTGGGTGAAACGCATGGGCGAACCCTTCCGGGTGGCCATCAACGGCGGTGTGCTGGAAGGCAGTGCTGGCGATTGGATTGTCTTGAACAGCCAGACATCGCTGGCCGTGGTGGCCGGCGACACTTTCGGGGCGACGTACCGCCCCATTACCGCTGGGGCTCAGTTGTGACAGTGGCGCTCGCCGGCCTCTTTGGTGATTCGGGCGGAACTAAGGCCCACTACCTCGATAGAGCCATCATCCGCAAGCTTGCCCAAGAAGACGCCGGAGTTTTCGCTACCGTCGCCGCCGAGAAAAATCTCTTTATCGCGAATACGGTAATCCAGTTTCTGATGGCGGCTACCGAGCAGCGGCAATTTGACGACGTGGTCCACTGTGCCACTGTAGCTAAAGTCCCAGCACTGGAGATCCCCCAGCGTGTCTGAGGCATATTTACCGCTGAGCCGATCGCCGCAGCCTGAGAGCAATACCACTGCGGTGAGCCCGACGATGGGAGCTGGTATTTTGGTGGGAAGCTTCATTTCTGGATTTCCTTTTGGTTACGGGGACGTTAGTCGATAATATCTTCGAATTCAACGGCCGCGCCTATAAACCGGTTAATAAGGGTAGAACAATGAGCAATTGGCTAAAAAAATGGTTGCGCCCAGACTCTGCCGAAGGCGAGAACCCGGGTTCTGGGCTTTCGGCTACGCCATCAGCTTCGCCATCAAAATGGCTTCGGCCTGAAGACCCTAAGCTCGATTTCCCGTTGTTTTACGACAGCGAGGCAATTCGCGACTGGGGTTCAGAGTTGGCAGAGGCCAAAAAGCAAGCCTCCCCCCCGTTGTGGGAATTGGTCGGGACGGGAGCCGTGGTTGAATCCGCCGATACCGAAGAGACTACCAAGCTGCTTCAATGTATGGCGACCAAGGCCGGCTTTTCCACGGCACGCGTGCCGGTGGGGGATGTAGGAGAACTACCCGCCGATATTCGGAAATTCTTCGCACCACTCGCCCCGGTCTTAGTGATTCTCGATCCGGGAGTTGGCCTGTTGGAGGGCGTCACCGGTGACCCCGAAGCCAAGGAAGGCAGTATCGCGCGGGCCGGGGACGATGAGCTTGCTGCCGCATTCAAGACTTTTGACGCGGCCAGTCCGGTCATCTTGGTGTTGGTCGCGGCCACTGAGGGCGTACGGCAATGCCTTATGGCGCCAGGTTCCTTAGATCGAAGCTTCCGAATCGCTACGCCTGCCCCCAAGTGGGTTGGGGATCGATTCGTCCGCTCACTGCCACTGCAGGCTGTTGGAGAAACGCTCACCAACTCGCCGATTCGTGTCGGACTTTTACTGCGCTCGCATCTGCTAAGCCAACGTGAAATTGACTTGGCAGCCCTTCATCTTCGGCGCATTACCTACCGGTCCGGCCGTCCTGCAGAGTTTGCGGATCTGGCGAGTTATGTACTTGGCGGAAAACACCAGACCTCGCCCGGCTTTCAAAAAACGAGAACCGACCTGATGCTCCGCAAGATCGCGGCGCACGAAGCCGGCCACGCGTGCCTTGCTGTTATCGGCTCTGCTGGCCGTGATATTCCTGACTATGTGACTGGGCGGCCTGCAGCAGACTTTGAGGGCGTGATGTTGCCTTCGCTGACCTATCAGGATGCGCGTGAAGAATACACGTTCAACGATCTGGTCCACCAAACACGAATTGCCCTGGCTGGGCGGGCTGCCGAGCAGTTCTTTTTTGGCGTAGCAGAAATTTCATCCGGTGCGGTATCGGATCT
>CAIPNE010000043.1 GCA_903866355.1 uncultured Gammaproteobacteria bacterium | reverse complement strand
TGGACGGAAGGTTCGATTCGATGCCATGAGTGTTCACGCACCAGCATCGCTGCTGACCTCTGCAACACGAGAGCAGCTGAGGCTGACAGACACTGAGATTGCAACCTTCGCCGAGTCGGTCAAGTTCGCCGAATGCGTGCCACAAACTCTGCTCACTCGCACGATTGTGGCGAGGAACTTCGAATCGATTGCAGCCCCGGGAACCTCGTGTTCATAGGATGACGAAAAATAGGTCGCTGTTCTCGTTGCGTCATTCGAAGCAGTAGGCTGGCAGTCTTGTGCCTAATGACCGCCTAGAAAAAACTTAAAAACGCCAACGTTGCGGGTAACACCAGACTTAATTATTGGGATCACCAACGCAGGTTCATTCAAAAAACCTCGCCGGAACGCACACGAGACGCGATCACGTTCGCGCTCGCGGCGCCACGCACAGCGTGGCTGGCGGCCCGGCACCGCCCTGCCCCGGCAAAGCCCGCCGGCCGCGTCGAAGCCACTGCCGAAAAAGTGGCACCCTGTGCAAATCGCCTATCACTCGACGGGCAGGGTCACGGACTTCATGCATTTCGCGTTTACTGATGAACAAGAACAATTCCGCGCCAGCGTGCAGCGCTTTCTGCGCGAACGCTCGCCCATCACGGCCGTACGCAGCGCTATGGAGACCACCCTCGGTTACGACCGGGCGCTCTGGCGCCAGCTCTGCGACGAACTGGGACTGCCGGGCATTCAGGTGCCCGAAGCCTTGGGCGGACAGGGGTTCGGCTTTGTGGAGTTGTGTATTGCGCTGGAAGAAATGGGCCGGGCGCTGTTGTGTGCGCCGTTTTTTGCCTCCAGCGTCTTGGCAACGCAAGCGCTGTTGAATGGCGCAAGCGAGGCGCAGCAGCTCGAGCTGCTGCCAGCCATTGCCAGCGGTCAGCGCATTGCCACCCTGGCGTGGGTGGAGAGCAACGGGCGCTGGGATCCGGGTGGCATCGCGCTCACGGCCACCCCAGTCGGGGCCGGCTATCGCCTAGATGGCGAAAAGAAATTTGTGCTCGACGGCGATCACGCCGAGGTAATCCTAGTAGCGGCGCGGGCGCCCGGCAGCGTGGGCGCCGCGGGGCTGTCGCTGTTGATGGTCGAGGCGGAAGCGCCGGGGCTTGAGCGGCACCCGCTCCAAACGCTAGACGCCACGCGGCGGCAGGCAGCGCTGCGCTTCAACGGCGTATCAGCGCGCTTGCTCGGCGAGGCCGGTAACGCCGGGGCAGCGCTCACGCTCACCCTCGATCAAGCAGCCGTGGCGCTGGCCAGCGAGATGGTGGGCGGCACCGCCGCGCTGCTAGATTCAGCCGTGGCCTACGCCAAGATACGCATGCAGTTCGGCCGCCCAATTGGGTCTTTTCAGGCGATTAAACACCAGTGCGCAGAGCTGCTGCTCGCGCAGGAACTCACCGCCGCGGCGGCTCGCTACGCGGCGGCGGCGGTCGCAGAAAACGCGCCCGACGTGCCGGCGCTGGCCGCCCTCGCCAAGGCCCGCGCCAGCGACACCTACGTGCAGGCCGCGGTGGAATGCATCCAAATCCACGGGGGGGTGGGCTTCACCTGGGACCACGACGCCCACCTGTGGTTCAAACGCGCCAAGACCTCCCAAGTCTTACTGGGTGACGCCAATTATCACCGCGAGCGCTACCTCGCACAGCTAGAGGCCTGCGCATGAGCCAATCCGACGAAACCACCATTCGCGCCGCCGTGCGGGATTGGCTAGCCACCCACTGGGATCCGGAGCGCGGCTTGGTGGCATGGCGCCAGCTGTTGGCCGAGTCCGGCTGGGGCGTGCCGCATTGGCCCAGCGAGTGGTGCGGGCGCGGCTTGCCGGTGGCCCTGTTACCCGCGATAGAGGCAGAATTCGACGCCATTGGTGCGGTGGGCGTTGCGCGGGTGGGCATTCGGCTCCTCGCGGCGGCCACCCTGCTAGAACATGGCCGAGACGAACACAAGGCACGTTTTTTACGCCGCATCCTGACGGGCGAAGACACTTGGTGTCAGTTGTTCAGCGAGCCGGGTAGCGGCTCGGATCTGGCTGGCGCCACCACCCGCGCGGACTTCGACGGCGAGCGTTGGCGGGTTAATGGTCAAAAACTGTGGACCACCAGCGCCCACCACGCGCAATGGGGGCTATTGCTGGCGCGCACCGACTGGGACCTGCCCAAACATCAGGGCATGTCTTATTTCGTCATCGATATGCGCCAAAGCGCCATCCAGGTTCAGCCTTTAAAACAGATGAACGGGTATGCGTCGTTTAATCAG
>CAIPNE010000042.1 GCA_903866355.1 uncultured Gammaproteobacteria bacterium | reverse complement strand
AATGCTGCTGGAGGGTTATTAAACGCCACACAGGGGCTAACCACGTCGATGAAAGCCGCACCGCGATGTCCAATGGCGGCTTTGATCAACGGCACGAGCTGTTGCTTGTCACCGGAGAAACTGCGCCCCACGAAGGTCGCGCCCATGAGCAGGGCCAGCGACGCCGTGTCGATAGGGGAATCGCTGTTGGCCACGCCGCGTTTGGACGCCGAGCCTTTGTCGGCCGTGGCCGAGAATTGGCCTTTGGTCAGCCCATAAACGCCGTTGTTCTCCAATACATAGACCATATTGACGCCGCGCCGCATGGCGTGGGCAAATTGACCCAGACCAATAGAGGCGGAGTCACCGTCGCCCGAAACCCCCAGATAAAGCAGTTCGCGATTGGCCAGATTGGCGCCAGTTAGCACCGAGGGCATCCGACCGTGCACCGTATTAAAGCCGTGCGAATTGCCTAAAAAATAATCCGGGGTCTTGGAGGAGCAGCCAATGCCAGAGAGCTTGGCCACGCGATGCGGTTCGATGTTCATTTCCCAGCACGCTTGGATAATCGCCGCTGAGATTGAATCGTGGCCGCAACCCGCGCAGAGCGTTGAGATTCGGCCTTCGTAATCGCGCCGAGTGAACCCCACTGCATTGGGCTGCAGGGCGGGGTGATGCATTTTAGGTTTGGCGATGTAGGTCATTTTTCAGGCCACCTTTTCTTGGCGCGGTTGGGCCGCCAGCGCATGGGTTAGCGCGGAGATTTCGCGGGTGATGAAGCGCGCGGTAATCGGCGTGCCGTCGTAATGCAGCACCGGCACCAAGCGTCCAGGGTCGATATCCAGTTCGGTCACGATCAGCGTGCGCAGCTGCGCATCGCGATTTTGTTCCACCACAAATACCTGCGAGTGTTCGTGGATGAAATCGCTGACCGCATCGCTGAAAGGGAACGCTTGGATGCGCAGGATATTCACGGCTATGTCGGCGAGCGCCAGCGCTTCAAACGCTTCTGCCATGGCCGGGCTGGTCGAACCGTAATAAATGACGCCGTAGCGCGTGGGCGCCGTGGCACGCCGCACCACCGGTTGGGGGACCAAGGCTTTAGCGGTTTCAAATTTTCGCAGCAGACGTTGCACGTTGTAGAGGTAGTCGGGACCCGCTTCGGAATAATTCGCGTAGGCGTTTTTGGTGGTGCCGCGCGTGAAATAGCCGCCTTTGTCCGGGTGCGTGCCGGGGTAGGTGCGAAACGGGATGCCGTCGTTGTCGACATCGAGGTAACGCCCAAATTCCTTACCCGCATCGAGCATTTCGGCGGTCATCACTTTGCCGCGGTCGTAGTGACGGTTGTCATCCCAGGCAAAGGGTTCGGCCAAGCGCTGGTTCATCCCAATGTCCAGATCGGTCATCAGAAACACCGGCGTTTGCAGTCGGTCCGCCAGATCGAGTGCTGCTGCCGCATGCAAAAAACATTCGTGAGGGTCTTCGGGGAACAGCAACACGTGCTTGGTGTCGCCGTGGGAGGCGTAAGCGCAGGCCAACACATCGGCCTGTTGGGTGCGCGTGGGCATGCCGGTCGACGGCCCGCCACGTTGCACGTTCAGGATGGTCACGGGGATTTCTGCGAAGTACGCCAAGCCGATAAATTCGCCCATCAGCGAGACCCCAGGACCCGAGGTGGTGGTGAAGGCACGCGCACCATTCCAGCCCGCGCCGATCACGATGCCGATGGAGGCGAGTTCGTCTTCTGCCTGAATAATCGCGTAGCGGTTCTCGCCCGTCACGGGGTCTACCCGATATTGTGAACAATATCGCTGAAAACTTTCAGCCAGCGAAGAAGACGGCGTGATGGGGTACCAAGCACACACGGTGGCGCCACCGTACACGCAGCCCAAGCCCGCGGCGGTATTGCCGTCCACAAAAATCTTGTCGCCCACGTTGTTAGCGCGTTTCACCCGCAGACCCAGCGGGTGCGGTAGGTTTTCGATCACCCAATCGCGGCCCAATTTTAGCGCCTTCAGGTTCGGCGCCAGCAGCTTTTCCTTGCCCTTATATTGCTCTGCGATGAGTTCGGTGAGGGCCTCGGGTTCCATGTCGAGCAACGCCGACAGCGCGCCGACATAGATGATGTTTTTAAACAGTTGGCGCTGGCGCGGGTCGCTATAACTGGCATTGCACAGTTCGGTTAGCGGGATCCCGATGACGTTGATATCCGCGCGAAATTTGGAACTCGGCATGGGTTTGGAGCTGTCATAAAACAGGTATCCGCCGGGTTCGATTTCTTTTAAATCCGCATCCCAAGTCTGTGGATTCATGGCGACCAGAATATCTACCCCACCGCGTCGACCCTGCCAGCCTTGTTCGTTGACGCGGACTTCATACCAAGTCGGTAATCCTTGGATGTTGGAGGGGAAAATATTGCGCGGGCTGACGGGCACGCCCATGCGCAAAATGGCTTTGGCGAAAAGTTCGTTAGCCGAGGCTGAGCCCGAGCCGTTGATGTTGGCGAACTTGATGACAAAGTCGTTGACGGCCGACAAAGCGATCATGCGGCGTTCCTCGTCGCCGGGCGGGTTTTACAACCATCGCCGGCTTGGGCCATCTCCAATAAAAATTTCTGCATGTCCCAAGCCCCGGTTGGGCAGCGCTCGGCGCACAACCCGCAATGCAGGCAAACGTCTTCGTCTTTCGCCATGATGCGTCCGGTTTTAAGGCCCTCGGCCACGTAGATGTCTTGGTCCATACGCACGGCGGGTGCCGTCAGGCGCGTCCGCACATCGGCTTCTTCGCCGTTGTCTGTGAAGGTGATGCAATCCATGGGACAGATGTCCACGCAGGCGTCGCATTCAATGCACAGCGGTGGCGCAAAAACAGTTTGCACATCGCAGTTCAAACAGCGCTGGGCTTCGGCGAATGCGGCTTTGGCATCAAAGCCCAATTCCACCTCCACCCGAATGCTTTTTAATGCCTGCTCGGCCGCAACCCACGGCACGACATGGCGCATATCACGGGAGATATCGTTGTCGTAGCTCCATTCGTGAATGCCCATTTTTTGAGAAATGAGATTCACGTGCGCCGGCGGGCGTTCGCTCATTGCCACGCCGCTCAGAAAACGGTCGATGGAAATAGCGGCCTCGTGGCCGTGTGCCACCGCCCAGATGATGTTTTTGGGACCAAACGCGGAGTCGCCACCAAAGAACACATTGGGGATGGTGGATTGAAGGGTTTTTTCGTCGAGTACCGGCAAGCCCCACTGGTCGAAATCGAGGCCGAGGCCGCGTTCAATCCAGGGGAAGGAGTTTTCTTGGCCAATGGCAATTAAGACGTCATCGCAAGGGACAAATTCTGGTGGTTCGCCGCTGGACACTAGGCTACGGCGACCCCGTTCGTCATACACCGCTTGGACTTTATCGAAGCGCATGCCGATGAGTTTGCCGTTTTCGTGTTCGAACGACAGCGGCACATAGTAATTAAGGAACGGGATGCCTTCGTGCATCGCGTCTTCCTTTTCCCAAGGTGACGCTTTCATCTCATCAAAACCAGAGCGCACGATGACTTTTACATCGTCCCCGCCCAGGCGCTTGGAGGAACGGCAGCAGTCCATGGCCGTATTGCCGCCGCCCAGCACGATGACGCGCTTCCCGATGGTCTCTATATGGCCAAAGGACACGGAGGACAGCCAATCGATCCCGATGTGAATGTTCGCCGCTGCTTCTTGGCGTCCGGGGACATCCAGGTCGCGGCCACGCGGTGCGCCGCTGCCGACAAAAATAGCGTCGTAGCCACCTGCGAGCAATTCGCGTAGCGAATCGATACGTTCGCCACCGCGGAACTCCACCCCGAGGTTGAGGATGTAGCCGGTTTCTTCATCGATGACCGATTCGGGCAGACGGAAGCGCGGCACTTGGGTGCGCATGAAACCGCCGGCTTTGGGATCGCCATCGAAAATGATCATTTCGTAGCCCAAGGGCACGAGATCGCGTGCGACTGTGAGCGAGGCGGGACCCGCGCCGATGCACGCGACCCGTTTGCCGTTGCGGGTAGTGGGCGCGTGGGGCATGCGCCCGGTGACGTCGCCTTTGTGGTCGGCCGCGACGCGCTTTAAGCGACAAATGGCGACCGGCTCGGGCTTTTCAGCGTTATGGTCTTCCACGCGACCGCGGCGGCACGCGGGCTCGCACGGGCGGTCGCAGGTCCGGCCCAGAATGCCTGGAAAGACGTTGGAGTCCCAGTTGACCATGTACGCGTCGGCGAAGCGGCCGGCGCTGATCAAGCGAATATATTCAGGGACGGGGGTGTGGGCCGGGCAGGCCCATTGGCAGTCGACCACTTTGTGAAAGTAGTCGGGGCTTTTAATATCGGTTGCGCGCAAGGCGTCTACCTCCGAGGAAATCTTGAGAATTACATCTCGCGCGATGAGCGCGCGCGGGCAGTGTAATGTCGTACGTGGGTGTATGGAAGGCGTAAAAATACCCCATTTGCGTAATGCCGCGGCGCGGCAATCTTGCCCGCCACCGCCAGTCAGCAAAATCCACGCGTAGCCCCGCATCAGGGCGATGTATTAACCAGCGCTCATCCCACTAGAATGGCTCACCACCACCGGAGTAACCCCCATGGCCTTGAGCAAAATTCAAACGACCACTGGTACTGCAACCCCCGCCGAACTTGGCCGTACGCTGGTGCATGAGCACGTGCTGGTAGGGTATCCCGGGTGGGAACTCGACGCCCGCGCACCCAAATTCAAACGCGCCGACGCCATGTTGCGTGCGGTCGATCAAATGCATGAACTGCAAAGCCACGGCGTGAGCACGTT